>CALMXF010000014.1 GCA_937870985.1 uncultured Chloroflexota bacterium | reverse complement strand
CCAGCAGCGCCAGAATGACCGCGCCGAACGAGACAGCGTCGATCGCGTAGGTCGTCGTCAGGCCAAAGCTGGCGATCGCCAGCCCGCCGAGCGCCGGGCCGGCCACCGCCGCGATGTTGCTGGATACGATATTCAGCGTAATTGCCTGGGCCAACCGGTGGCGTGGGACCAGATTCGGGATCAGCGCCTGGCGGGCCGGGTCATCGAAAACATCGACCGTCGCCGTCAGCACGGTTACCACGTAGATGAGGCCGACCGACGCTCGGCCGGTCCCGGTGGCGATCGCGAGACCCAGCGAGAAGAGCGCCAGGAGCGCCTGGGTGATCAGCAGCAGCCGGCGTCGATCGCGGGCATCGGCGAACGTCCCGCCAATGAGCGCGAAGGTGATCGTCGGGAACGCCCGCAGCAGGCCAAGGATGCCAAGGTTCAGTGGCGAGCCGGTCAGCAGATAGATCTGCCAGCCGAGGGCGACGATCTGCATCTGGGTGCCGACCGTCGAGACGAACTGGCCGGCCCAGAGCAGCCGGAAATCACGATGCTTCAGCGCCGCGGTTGCCCGCTCGCGCTCGGCCGGCCGAGCGCCGTCATCGTCTGAACGCACGATCAAACACCCCCGAGTCCGCCGTCACAGCCTGCGGTGACCCTCGCTCAACGGCGTTCCGGAATGTCGCGGTGAACAGCTGGGCCCGAATTGAATACCGACGCTTGTATCACGGACGCAGGATCTGGCGCAATAGACGCGCGCGACCGCCGGCCAGCGATGACCCGACGCATGGACGCGGCCCTCATCTTGCAGTGCAGGAGGCGTGGCCGGTGACGCCCTGGACCTGTCACAGATTGACATGTGGCGACTAAAACACTATGATTCTCGTGATGCTTGGCATATGAGCCATGCGAAACAGGGCTATATGGGCCGACTGGCCCGCCGAGTCATCCGAATACGGGAGATGGAGAACACGATGAGCATCCAGCGTTGGGATCCCTGGCGAGATATCGTCTCGCTCCGCGAGGCCATGAACAGCCTGCTCGAAGAGTCGTTCGTGCGGCCGCGTGCCGGCATGGTGGCGATCACCGGCGGAATGGCGCTCGACCTGTCGGAGACAGATGAGGCCTATACGATCAAGACGACCGTGCCGGGCGTGAAGCCGGAGAACGTCGATATCTCGATCCTCGGCGACACGCTCCGGATCGTGGCCGAGGTCAAGGCCGACGAGGAGCGCGACGGCGAGAAGTGGCTGGTCCGCGAGCGACGCTTCGGCCATTTCGAGCGCACGGTGGCGCTGCCGAGCAACGTCAAGGCCGACGAGGCGCAGGCTGACTTCGACAACGGCGTCCTGACGATTATCCTGCCGAAGGCGGAGGCAGCCCGCCCGCATCAGATCCAGGTGCGCCCGGGTGCCTCGGCCAAGGGAGAGCAGCCGCAGGAGATCACGGTCGAGAGCGAATAGCTCGAGGGAGACAGTCTCACGCAGCGGGGGGCGGCAATCGCTGCCGCCCCGTCGCCGCGTGTGTTGCCGACCTGATAGGCTAGGCGGGTTCGGCTCTGTGGCCTCTCGACAGGAGCAAGACGGTTCGTGATCCTTGGCGGCATGCATCTGTTCGATAGTCTGACTCCGGTTCTCAGCCTCACGATGGGCGACATACTCGTCACTGTTCGCGAGATCACCAGCGGAGACATCGGTGGCTGGCTGCTCGGGCTATTGAGCGACACTGTTCGCTCGATCCTCCGGATCGTCATGATCGTCGTCATTTCCCTTGTTCTGATCCGCCTGCTGCGTGTGACCATCCGGCGGATTGTTACCGGTCTGCTCTCGGCCCAGACCGAGCCGACGCCGGCGCAGTGCCAGCGCGCCGATACGCTGGGCCGGGTCACCGAGTCGACCGGACGGGTGATAGTCATCATCATCGCGACGATGATGGTCCTGTCGAACCTGGGCTTCGATCTGGCCCCGCTGATCGCCAGCGCCGGCCTGGCCGGCATCGCCATCGGCCTCGGCGCGCAGAGCCTCGTCCGCGACATGCTCAACGGCTTCTTCATCCTGTTCGAGGACCAGTACGGCGTTGGCGACTTCATCACCGTCGGCGCGCATAGCGGGACGGTCGAAGCGATCGACCTGCGCCGAACGGTGCTGCGGGCGATCGACGGGTCGCAAATCGTCGTCCCCAACGGCGAAATCCGCGTGCTGGAGAATCAATCCAAGGGCTGGTCGCGCGCCGTCCTTGCCGTCCAGGCAGCCCCGAACGCCGACGATGCGCAGGTTATCGCGACGCTGAACGAAGTGCTGGCCGAGGTTCAGAACGATCCGAAGCTGAACGAGCGCATTCTGGAGCCGCCGCTCCTGTTGGGGATCACCGCGGTCACCGCGATCGGTGTGACATACAGCATCCTGGTCAAGACCGAGCCGCTCCAGCAGTGGGCGGTCGAGCGCGAGCTACGCGCGCTCATCCGCGAGGCGTTCCGCGTCCACGACATCCCCGTGCCGCTCGTCACGACGACCCTCCCCGCCACAGAAGGCTGAGCGGGGACATCCAATAGAATGATCGACACGACGAGGGCTTGCGGTAGCTGCTGACGTGCTACGTACCGGGAGATCTGCATCTGGCGCGTTCAGATTGTCGATCTCTCCCGTTTCCGTGTCATCCTCTTCGTCGTCGAGATCGGCCTTGACTTGGTTGTCAGGGTTGTGCTGTGGTTGACGTGGCAGGCTGGCACGCGATTGATACGCGCTGCTCGTCCGTTGACGCGAGCTTGATATGCGGCTGGGCATACGCTCCTTCTGTGCCGAAGCCACGGCGGACGTGTGTGCCACCGGGGCGGTACGGTAAGGAGGTGGTCAAGATGACAGGTCGCGTCATCTCGCGGGACGAGCGGGCGAACTACGCTATCGCCATCCTGATCGCCGCGGCGCCGGTCATCGCGACAATGTTCCTCTGGGATCTGTTTCAGGGGGTTATCGTCGTTACGGCGTTCGCCGTCGGCTACACTCTGCGCCCGCGGCACACGTGGGTCGTTGGCGCGGGGGTCTACATCATCCTCCTGGCGACGGTGCTCGCCTTCTGGGCGATCGGTTTCGACCTGCCGAAGGCGACCGAGGAGCAGACGCTCGGCAACGTTATTTTCAGCGCAGTGATGTTCTTTCCCTATCTGGGAGTGGTCGTCGTCTTGCCGGCCTGGCTCGGCCGGCGCTTCGCTGAGCGTCGATACATTACCCACGCCTGACTCCGCCGTTGCGCACTCGTCGGGTACACTGACGCCCATCCGATGAGACTCAGCAGCGGAAGGGGCACCACCCTCGTGCCGACAACGATTACCGGCCTGACGGCGCATGATGTCCGATTCCCGACCTCCAGAGCGCTGGACGGCTCGGACGCGATGAACCCGGACCCGGACTACTCGGCTGCCTACTGCATCCTCCACACCGACGGCGCCCACGAGGGGCACGGCCTGACCTTCACGATCGGACGCGGCAACGAGCTCTGCGTCGCGGCGATCGAGGCGTTGCGACCGCTGGTCGTCGGACGGACGCTGGAGTCGTTCGCCGCCGATATGGGCGCATTCTGGTCGCACATGGTCGGCGATAGCCAGCTGCGCTGGGTCGGGCCGGAGAAGGGCGTCATTCACCTGGCGACCGGCGCGGTGGTCAACGCCGTCTGGGACCTCTGGGCCAAGGACGAGGGCAAGCCGCTCTGGAAGCTGGTTGCCGACATGACGCCGGAGGAGCTCGTCGCCTGCGTCCCCTTCCGCTACATCACCGACGCGATCACGCCCGGCGAGGCGCTCGACCTGCTGCGCAGGGCGGCCCCCGGCAAGGAAGACCGCAAGGCGGAGTTGCGCCAGACCGGCTACCCGGCCTACACGACGTCGGCCGGCTGGCTGGGCTACCCCGACGACAAGATCCGCGCGCTCTGCCAGGAAGCGATCGCCGACGGCTGGAATTACGTCAAGCTGAAGGTGGGGCGCGACCTGGCCGACGACATCCGCCGCTGCCGGATCGTCCGCGAGGAGATCGGGCCGGAGCGCAAGCTG
>CALMXF010000013.1 GCA_937870985.1 uncultured Chloroflexota bacterium | reverse complement strand
TCCGGCGCTCCCCACAAGCTGTTCTAGCGTCGTGGGTATCTCCGGCGTCGTATGCCGAGATAGCTGCACCCCGTCATCGCAGCGACAGATACTTGATCGACTGCATGACTTGACTATGTCCGAGGGTGTACTATTCAGGCCATCGTGGCGTATCGGGCTCCGCGTCCGCCGATAACAAAACCGGCCGGGCATCTGTGTCCGGGATTGTTGATCGGTAATGGCCACGATTCCGGCGTGGAACGGAGCGCCTGGTGCGCAGAGACTTCCCCCTCAGCGCAACCCTCTTCATCCTCTCGCTGACTGTTGCAGCTAGCGCGCTCATCGCCATTTCCCTGACGACCATCGATGTCGACATCACCAGGTCCGTCATCCTCATCGCGGTAATCCTCGGGACGCTGAGCCTGGCGCTCGAATTCATCGACTTCCCGCTCCTGATTGGCGGCGACACGAGCTTCTCGACCGTTACCTATATGGCGATGGTGTTCATGCTGCCGTTCCCGCTCGCCGCGATCGTGGGAGTTATCACCGTCCTGATTGCCGATATTCGCCACGGCAAACAGTTGCTCACTATGTTGTTCAACGCTTCGAATTTCGCGCTCACCTTCGGGCTGACCGGGCTCATCTGGTATCTGGCGTTCGGCAACATCGCCGTAGACCAGGCGCCCACCTCGCCGTGGACACTGCTGGTCGTCACGCTGATGATCGCCGCCTTTTACGCTATCAACGTCCTGTTGACCGATATCACCCTGGCGCTGATCGGCAACCGCTCGGTGAAGCACATCTGGCTGACGAACGACGTGCCGGTGACGCTGCCATTCATTTGTCTCGAGGTCGTCGGCGTTCTCGTCGCCGTCGTCTGGACGACCACCCCGGTGCTGATCCCGCTGCTGACCATCCCGGCCGTCACAACCTACATCGCCTTCGAGATGATCCGCCGGCTGCAGCGGCAGACACAGGACGCGATGATCGCGATGGCCGACGCGATCGACCGGCGAGACCCGTACACTGCTGACCACTCGCTTCGGGTGACCGAGCTGTCGGTGCGGATCGCTGAGGTCTACGGGATGAACGAGCGCGACATCGAGCGATTGCGGATCGCCGCGCGCGTCCACGATATCGGCAAGATCGGGATCGGAGACGACGTCCTCAACAAGGCCGGCCGGCTGACCGACGAGGAGTGGGCGGTGATGAAGGGGCATCCGATCATCAGCGAGCAGCTCCTGAGCCCCTACCGCCAGTTCCGCCACGAGACGGGGATCGTCCGCTCGCATCACGAGCGCTGGGACGGCAAGGGGTATCCCGATGGGCTCGTCGGCGCCAGCATCCCGCTGGCCGCCCGGATCATCGCTGTCGCCGACACCTACGACGCAATGACGACTTCGCGCCCATATCGCCCGGGCCTCTCCCGGCAGATTGCCGTGGACGAGATCCGCAGCGGCGCGCTGACCCAGTTCGACCCACAGGTCGTCGCCAGCTTCCTGCAAATCGTCGACGAGTGGTCGAAGATCCGCAGCATCGGCAGTGAAGATCAGACGGCGAAAGAGCCGGTATCGGCCGCATCGTGGTCCTCCTCGTAGCCATTCTGCTGGCGCTGGTTGCCGGCTACCTGACCGGCGGATCGCTGGCCCACGCCAACCAGGCGCGCTTTCGCGCCCTGCCGCTCTTCGTCGGCGCAGCCGTCGTCCAGGTTCTCATCTTCACCCCGCTGTTGGGCGCGCGCGACTTCATCCACGAGTACGGCTCGCTGATCTACATCGCCAGTGTCCTGGCCAGCCTCGGCGCGATTCTGCTGAACCTGCATATCCCGGGGATGAAGATCATGGCGGCCGGCGCTGCGCTGAACGCGCTGGTGATCATCGCCAACGGCGGCTACATGCCATCGACCGAGGCAGCGCTGGCTCGCGCCGGCAAGCTGGAAGCAGTCGAACGGTCCGAAGCGCAGGCGCCGGGTGACGACTGGCTGCTCACCAACAGCACGATCGCCGACGACGACACCCGCCTGCTGTTCCTCGGCGATGTCATCGCCATCCCCGAAGGGGTGCCGCTGGCGAACGTTATCTCGATCGGCGACCTGTTGCTGGCCCTCGGCGCGGCGCTGGCGGTTCTGCGGGTGATGCACTTGCCAGCCGAAGCAGCCGCAACGAATAGCGAGGGGGGCTAGCGCTCGCCGGTCGGCTCCTGGATCACGATCAGGTAGTGGTCGGGATCGCGCACGAGAAACGAGCGCCCGCCCCAGGGGGATTCCGCGATCGGGGCGAGGATCTCAACTCCGGCCCGCCCGAGCAACTGGTAACGATCGTCGATCTGGGTATCGGACAGGGCCATCACCGGCCCGGACTTCGGCAGGTTCAATGGATTGGCGCTGTTCGGCTGCTCCAGCAGCAGCAGATGGAGCGCGCCGAGCTGCAGCAACACCGTGCGATGGCCCAGCCAGTCGGCGGTCGTGACGATCTCGAAATCGAGTGCCTGAGTGTAAAAGGCGATCGCGCGGTCCAGCTGCGCGACGTCCAGCACGAGCCGGTCAAAGATCAGCACGAGATCGTCCCCTTCACGCAGCACCGTCATGACCTGTCCATCAGGACAGGGTCAAAACCGTCCGGCTGGATACGCCAACCTGTCCCCAGTGCGGATGTCCTCGTTCGGACATCTGTCTAGTATATGAGCATACCCGGTTCCGACCGGGAGCGATGACCCGAACCCCGCTGGCGCATGGCTCCGTCGGAGCGCGATAACGCTCCGAGAGCGCCGCGGATACGGAACTGGTCGTCGCGCGGGAGTCTCCCCCGCCTCCCGCGAACCACCCACAGAACGGACGGCGCGACCACGCCGCCCCGCCTCACCTCCATCCCCCGGTCTGGCGCCGGCCCTGCAGCATGTCGAGTATGTGCGTGTCTGCGACGGTCTGGAGCATATCTCCTATCTCTCGAC
>CALMXF010000012.1 GCA_937870985.1 uncultured Chloroflexota bacterium | reverse complement strand
ATCGACCAGCCAGACGCGCGAGGCCGGTTTGCGCTCGTGGTGCGCGCTGGCGTTGTCGGCGACGACGTAGGCCACGCGGTCGCCCTGCGCCGGGATCTGCGCGTCGGAGACCTGTTGCAGATCGAGCAGATCGTCGATGGTCAGTCTGGCCGGCTCCGGCGATTCGGTCATTCGGGCTCCCTTCTTCGATTCCGTTCGCGTGTTGCAGGCGCGATCAGCTCGGCGGTGGCGCTTGCAGGTGGGTCATCTCGCCGTAGAGCTCGATCAGCCGGGCGTACTCGGCGGGGTCGTGGAAGCGGCACTGGCCAGCGCCGAATGCCTTGGAGACCTCGATGCAGAATCGAGCAACCTGCTCAACATCGGTCAGATGTGTCGCGCCAGTCCCCGAGCCAGGCACTGGCACCTCTGTCGTGATCGCGACACCGACGACCGGCGCGGCAGTGGCGGTGGCCGGCTGGAGGATGCTATTCAGGTGGAAGACGTCGTTGCCGTATGGGGTGATGTCCTGCGTCGTCAGGGCGAAGACGGCCGGCAGCCGGCCGGTGGTCCACTGCATGATATCGAGCAGATCCTCGCTGACACGGAGGATATAGCCCTCCTTCACGGTCGGCGAGATGGCGAACCCGCGCGTGTTGATGATCCGGTTGCCCTTGGTCGTATCCACGGACAGTATCGCCTCCATCCGGGCATCGACCTCGTATTCGTTCATCTGGCTGGTTTCGACCGGGGAGGCCATGAACGGAACCGGGTCGTGCGGGCGGACCGGGGCGTTCGGGCAGATGTGGGTAGCGACGATCACGTCGCCCGGGAGCGCGTCGCCGTGACGCTGCATCAGCCCCAGCTTCATCGCGACAGCGATCGCGGCCAGCGCGCCGTCGCCGTCGGAAACGAAACCGATCCTCTCCGGGCGAGCCCCCAGCCCGCCGAGCCGGCCGATGATCCCCAACGTCGGCGCGTTGCCTCCAGCCGATCGGCCATTTGTGCCTGGCACGACTGCCTTGATGAAATCGGTATAGCCCCGATCGCCGTGGACGCGTTGGATTGTCACGTCGTCCACGCCAGAATCACGGACTAGCGCCGCGGCTCGCTCCCCGTCGGCCGTCGCGCTATCCAGCGCCTCGAAGGCATCGATCACCTGTCGGAAGACCACAGCTGCCCCTCCCGTTCATCGCTCATGCAGACACCTCAGGTTCGCGACCATGGCGCGTGTCGGCCGGTATTATCGCCCGCCCTTATCGGGTCGCGTCCAACGCGGCGCGGGTGGCCACGTTGGCCTGATCGAGCGCGTCGGCGACGCGATTGCGGGCACGGACCATGGCAACCCACCAGGTCTGATACTCCTCCGAATCACGGGGATACGACGCGAGCCGTGGATACGGAACCAACGACGGGATCATCTGCGTCTGCCAGGCATGTCCGTAGCGATCCTGGCCATACGGCCCGACGACGGTAGATGCGATCGGCGTCAGCGTTCGCGAGAGCTGGATCATCGCGGCGTTGAGCCGTTCGGCAACCATCCCCCCGTCACCCCTCTGGCGGCAGGCGAGACTGGCGGCATCCAGCCGTGTTGCGAGGGACTGGAATTCGCGAGCCCGATCGACCGCGCCGGCCATGTCGATGCCCGACACGTCTAGTGTGGCCATCTCGGCGAGGCGATCGACGAAACGGCCGGCCAGCGGCGCGTACTCATACGGCAGGACATTGTCAGTCAGCAGACCCCACATCCAGCGTGCGTACACGCGCAGGTGCTGCGCGAGCCGCCCCTTGTCGACCTTGTCAATCGTGTTCTCGATCGAGTGGTGCCACCAGCCGAGGCTGGCGAGCGCGGTGCGCTGGATCTGCTCGTCGGTGAACGACATCTCGCCGCCGATGCAGGGCAGGCCGACGCCGAAGAATGACGAATCGCCGTTCTTCTGTTGCCGGCCCCAGTGAATCTCCATCTCCGGCCCGAGCGCTTCGCGAGCTACGCGGACACCGTATTGCTGGATATCGTCGGTGGAGCTGAGATGCCAGGTCGATGAGCCAGCGATGGCTGGCTGGTCGATCTGGAGGTAGGCGATGCAACTGCGGCGCAGACGGTCCCAGTTGGTGTCGGCGAAACGGGAGGACGAGATCATCGTGCCGGTTTCGTGGCCCATCCAGAAGCCCGCCACGAGACCGCGCGGCAGGTCATCGGCGATGAGGTTGAACACGCGGGCAAGCTCGAGAATGCAGGCGCTACCAGCCGCGTTATCGGTCGCTTGCGGGCCGAACCAGGAGTCCATATGCCCGCCGATCAGCAGGAACTGCCGGCCAGCGTCCGCGCGGAACTCGCCAGTCGTCATCGTCAGTGGCTGCCAGCCGTTGTATGCCTTTGCTCGGAGCCAGACACGGGTCGGGCCGGCGAGGCTGGCGTCCTTCAGCCGCAACCCCTCGGTGCGGGCGATCCCGAGACAGGGCAGGTCCGGCATCTCGCTGACGAGAGTTTCCGGTGTCGGGTTGCCCCAAGCCGACTTCATCGAGCCGAACGGGATCGCCTCATTCGTCTCGTGACCCCAGTTCATCATGATCTGGGCGGTCGAGCCCTTCTGCCAGGCGATCAGCGCTTTCTCGTGCCTGGCCGGAGAGTAGGACAGCTCGGAGAGCGTGATCTTGCCGACGACGTCCTTGCCCTCGTAGTCCGACTCCGCGCCAGAGCCGACGTAGACAAGATCGCCCTCAATGCCCTCGGTTGATGCCGAGTGGCCCAGCGTATTGGCCTGGATGATCCGTGGCTCGGGGGAGAGCACGCGAACCTCGCCGGCCTCCGGAAAGGAGACGAGGCCGCGGAACTCGTGCATCTGGCTCGCCAGGCCGGTCTCCGCGAGCTGATCGTTGGCGTACTCCGCCATGCGTCTGGAATTCTCCGAACCCGCCAACCGGGAGGGAATGTCCTGCGTGATGTGCTCCAGATGCGCCCAGGCGCGATCGACCGACAGTTCTCCCAGAATACGCTCGAGGGTCATGCCTCGTCCCCCTCGTGCATCGCGCGCCAGAGGCGCTCGCTGGTGATCGGGATTGCCGCCGGCCGGACGCCAGTGGCTGCGTGGATC
>CALMXF010000011.1 GCA_937870985.1 uncultured Chloroflexota bacterium | reverse complement strand
CGGTGATGCGCGCCTCCACCCAGCCTGTGCCAAGGCCGAGCGCAACCGTCGCATGAGTCGCCCCGGCGTGCTTACGGACGTTGGCCAGCGCCTCCTGAATGATCCGCAGGAGCTGCAGCTCGCCGGTCTCGGGCAGCGACGCCTCGAATCGGTCGCTGGGGTCGATGACGAGTGCGACCCGGATGCCACTCTGCTGCTGCCATGTCTCCAGGTAGAGCCGGAGCGTCTCGACGAACGGTCGATCGGCGTCGCCCGTTGCTCGCAGGCCAAGGATGTGTTCGCGGACGTCGGCGTAGGCGTCGCGGGCGGCCTGCCCGAGTTGGCCAACCTGGACGGTGGCGCGCTCGATCTCGCCCGCGTCGAGTAAGGCCCCGGCAGCCTGTGCCTTCGTGTTCACATAACCAAGCACCTGAGCGACGCTGTCGTGAATCTCGCGGGCGATCCGCTCCCGCTCTTCGGCGACAGCCAGCTCGCGGACCTGATGGTGCAGCCGGGCGTTTTCGATCGCCAGTGCCGCCTGGGTGGCGAAGCGAGCCAGTGTCTCCCCATCGGTCTGGTTGAACTCGAACGTCCCCACCTTTTCAGTCAGATAGAGGTTGCCGAGAACAACACCATGAGCAGCGATCGGCACAGCCAACCGGCTCTGAGCCGCGGGTTGGCCGTCCGGGTTATCCGTCGTGGCGGCATGGGCAGCCAGGTTGCCCAGAACGCTGTCGGCCGGCGGCCCGAGCGTCGAGTGCTGCTCCGGCTCCGTTCCCGAGGTCAGGAACTGCTCGATCACCCCCTGTTCGTCGAGGTACGAGAGCGCGCCATAGCGCGCGCCAACGAGCCCCCGCGCCTCATCCACCACGCCCTGGAGGACGCGATCGAGCCGCAGGTCGCCAGTGATATCGAGCCCGGCTTCGTGGAGCGCGAGTAATTCGCGGTTGGTCTGCTCCAGCCGCTCCTGCGTGCGGTCGATGACGTTGAAGATCGTCTCCGAAAAGAAGAGGACGCCGATCAGGATGACACCGGCCAGTAGCAGGTAGCCCGGCCAGCCGGAGAGCAGGTCGCGGAAGATCACCCGGCGGGCCAACTCGATCGCAACGATGAACAGGATCGGTGCAACGATCGACACCCATTTGAGGCGCTGGAGAGTCATTGACGACGCAACCTCCGCTCGGCAACGTGCCCGACATCCGACCCGCAGCTTGAGTGTGCCACGCCAGTTCGGACGTACAATCTCCGGGCGCCCCGGCGCGTGCCGAGGCGAAGGGGGAGGGGTTACGGACGATGTCCGGCAGTTTCGCGCCGACGCTGCGAAGGCACCCGGCGCTGGTTCATCTATCGCTACTGGTGGTCGCGCTCTTCTGGGGCGTCACCTTCGTCGCCGTGAAGTACCTCGTCGAGCGTATCGGCCCGATCCACGTCCTGCTGCTGCGGGTCGGGTTCTCGTCAGCCTGTTTCGTCGTGCTGCTCGCGTTGACGCGATCGTCGGTGCCGTCGTTCCCGGCCAGCGTCTGGCGACGGATGGCGCTGATCGCGTTCGCCGGAGTAGTCATCAATAATCTGGCGATCACCTATGGCCAGAGCTACATCTCGGCGGCGCTGGCCAGCCTGATCGTCACCAGCAACCCGATCTTCACGACGGTGATCAGCAGACTGCTGCTCGGCGAGGTGCTGACGCGGCGCAAGCTGGCCGGCATCGGGCTGGCGGCGACCGGCTTCCTCATCGTGCTGCTCTTCGGCGGGAGCGGGGCGAAGTTCTCTGTCGACAACATGATCGGCGTGCTGATCCTCGTCTGCGCGCCGTTCGGCTGGGCCTTCTACACGGTGCTCGCCAAGCCGCTGCTCGAGACGTATGAGCCACACGTGATTGCCGGCCTGACGACGATACTCGGCGCGTTGATGCTCTCGCCGCTCCTCGTGTTCAACCTCGACATCGCCAGCGACATCGCCTCCTTCGGCAGGACCGAATGGTTGGCCGCGCTCACGATGAGCGTGCTGGCGATCTTCGTCGCCTACATCCTCTGGTACCGCGGTCTTCGTGGGCTGCAGCCGACCCAGGTGGCGGTCTATATCTACCTGGTGCCCTTCTTCGGTGTCCTGTCCGCGTGGCTGTTGCTAGGTGAATCGATCACCCCCTGGCTGTTGCTGGGTGGCGGGACGATTCTTGCCGGGGTGATCGTCACCAATTCGCGTCGCCGGGTCCGATCGACATCGTTCGGTGAGTTTCCCGGCGAGACAGCCGCCGCCGCAAGCGATGGGCTTGCGGAGTATGATGCGCGGCGATAGATGAATCGATCGCGAACGGAGGAGTTGAGAATGGCCGAACGTCCTGCCTGGGAGGGCTATCTCTCGGAGCATCATGACGAGCATCTGGCGCAACTGTTCGAGCTGTTGCGCATCCCCAGCGTCAGCGCGCTACCGCAGCACGCGGGGGATGTTCGCGCTGCCGCCGAATGGGTGGCCGAAGCGCTCCGCGAGGTCGGAGTGCCAAAGGTCGAGATCATGCCGTCGAACGGCAATCCTGTCGTCTACGGTGAGTGGGTCGTCGATGCCAGTAAGCCGACAGCGCTGATCTATGGGCATTACGATGTCCAGCCTCCGGATCCGCTGGATTTGTGGGAGTCGCCGCCATTCGAGCCGACTGTGCGGAACGGCTTTGTCTACGCCCGTGGCGCGAGCGACGACAAGGGCAACCTGTTCCTGCCGATCAAGGCGCTGGAGGCGCTGGTCCAGACGCAGGGTGGGCAGCCGCCGATCAACCTGAAGTTCACGATCGAAGGTGAGGAGGAGATCGGCTCGCCGAACCTGCCGGCCTTCATTCGAGATCACGCCGATCTGCTGGCGTGCGATGTCGTCCTCTGCGCCGATGGCGGCCAGTGGGGACCGGACACGCCGTCGATCGCGACCGCTTCGAAGGGCATTTCAGCCTGCCAGGTGAATATCCGAACGGCCAACACCGATATGCACTCTGGCGGGTTCGGCGCGACGGTCGCGAACGCGGTCCAGGTCGCCGCCCAGATCGCCGCGTCGATGCATACGCCCGAGGGCAAGGTGGCGGTGCCGGGGTTCTACGACGACGTTCGGGATCTGACCGAACAGGAGAAGCGTGAGTTCGCAGAAGTGCCGTTCGACGAGGAGAAGTACAAGGCGGACCTCGATATCGACGCGCTCTGGGGCGAGCCCGGCTATACGCCGATCGAGCGCAACTGGGGCCGGCCGACGCTCGATCTGAACGGGTTCTGGGGCGGCTTCCAGGGTGAGGGGATCAAGACCGTCACCCCATGCGAAGCGCACTTCAAGATCACTTGCCGGCTGGTGGCGAACCAGGAGCCGCAGAAGATCCTCGCCGCGATCCAGCAGCACGTCCAGAACGTCTGCCCGCCGGGCGCAAAGGCGGAGGTCGTCCCATTTCCCGGCTCGGCCCGCCCGTTCATGATCCGTCGCGATCACCCGGCGCTGGTAGCGGCCGAAGAAGTGCTCGGCGACCTCTACGATCGCGACCCATATGTCGTCCGCGTCGGCGGAACGCTGCCGGTCGCCGAGGTCTATCAGACCGCGCTGGGCGCCGACATGGTCTTCTATTCATTCGGCATGCCGGGCAGCCGCGTCCACGCGCCGAACGAGAGCTTCGGCATCCAGGAGTCGTTCGTCCAGGGCCGGCGCGCCTACTGCGCCTTGCTGAATCGGTTGGCGGAGGGATGAGGTCGGGCTGATCCAGACCTCACTCTTGCATCCCGAGTCTCACCCCATCACCCGCAGACGCGCGACGAAGACAGGCGGGATATCGGGGTAGCTGAGCCAGGAGAGCGGGCGTTCGGGGTTGGGCGGGGTGGTGAAGCTCGGCTCCTCGACTCCGTCCATGACCAGCCCGTGGCGAAACGCCACGCCGAGCAGCTCGCCGAGTGGGCGATGGAAATACCAGTGCGGGGCCGGTTCCCCAGGCATCCCGACCCCGCGCCCTGGTGGCAGCGTCAGGTAGCGCGAGATCTTCAGCGAGCTGGTTCGGCGTCCGTTTGCGTCCTCCTCGACGACCATTCGCACGTCATTCGAGTTGAAGCACGGGTGCTGGACGGCGAGGACGAAGCGTCCGCCCGGCCGCATCAGCCGCGGCACAGCGGCGAGTAGCGGGTCGATGTCCGGCATGTCCATCAACCCCATCAGGCAGGTGATGGCGTCGTAGCGTCCATCGCCGAGCGCGGCAAGTTGGCCGGGGTCTGTCGCGTCAACCTCACGAAGCTCGATCTGGCCTGCGATCTCCGGCAACGCCTCGATACGCTGGCGGGCGAGCGCGAGGAAACGCGCGCTGAAGTCGGTCGCTACGACCCGCGCGCCGAGTGTCGCCAATCGGCGGGCAAGCTGCCCGTTGCCGCAGGCGATATCGAGAACCAGCTCGCCCGGCCGGATATCCAGCAACCGCTCGACCGCGGGACCGACGAGCTCGCGGTGGAACAGGTTGCCCTCGCCCATCTGCGTGTCCCAGTAATCCGCCTTGGCATCCCAGATCTCGCGGGTCTCCTCGACCGGGACGACGATATCGGTCATCGCACGCGCTCCTTTGGTAACCGTAGAAAACCGGGCCAGGCAGGATAGCATGTCGAGAAGACGCGACGCCCCCGGCAAGCTGCCGGGGGCGTCGCTGGGCCTGGTGGGTATCGGCGCGGAGGCTACTTCTCTGCGTACCAGTTCGCGAGGTCGTAGACCGCCATCTCCCACGACGAGGGAGTGTGGCCCTTGATGCGGTTCGAGAAGCCGGACAGGCCGGCGCGGTGGACCAGGCCGATTCGGACAACCTCGTTGATGACCAGGTCGTTCATCGCGATGAACAGCTTGGCCTGCTTATCCGAATCCAGCTCCGTGGCCGCCTCGGCGTACAGCTTGTTGAAGTCCTCGTTGACCCAGCGGTTGTAGTTGTTGCCGGACCAGTTGTTGGACTTCTGGGCGAGGTCGGTCGCCGGCTCGTTCGACTTGAACGCGGACATGTAGTCCAGCGGGAACGGGCTGGTCGGGCCGTTGGTAAACATCGAGATGTCGGCGTAGAAGTGGGCGACGGTGTCCGGGTTGCCGGCGTCGGACGAGAAGTAGACGCCCGCGTCGATCGCCTTCAGCTCGACTGCGACGCCGATCTGCTCCCACGACTGCTTGATGATCTCCTGGGTCTTCTGGCGGATCGGGCTGGTGGTCGTGATGAAGGTGAGCGACAGCTCCTTGCCGTTCATCTTGCGCGTCTTGCCATCCAGCTTGGCGCCGGCCTCGTCGAGAAGGGCGGCGGCCTTGGTCAGATCGTACTCGGTCGATGTGTTCGGCGAGTTGAACGGGGCCGGTGCGACGAGTGTGTTCGCCGTCGGCGATCCGCCGTCACCGTAGAGCTGGCCGGCGATCGTGTCCTGGTCGGTCGCCATCCGCAGCGCGTCGCGGACCTTATCGTCAGAGAAGAACGGGTGCTTCGTGCTCGGCTCCGAGCGAGCGCCGTCGACCTCGGTGTTCGGGTCGGCGAAGTTCACCAGCAGCTGTTCGACGCTCAAGCCAGGGTTCACCTGCACCCTGCCGGTCGTCGCCGCGGTCTTCATCTGATCCAGGACCGACTTCTCGACTTGCAGGTTCCACGAGTAGTCGGTCTCGCCGGTCTGGAGGACCGCGCGAGCCGCGGCGACGGCATCGCCACCACCCTTGAGCTCGACGGTGCTGAAGAACGGCTTGTCCGCCTCGCGGTAATTCTCGTTGACCTCATAGAGGACCGTGTCGCCGGGTCGGAACTCCTTGACCTTGTAGGGGCCAGTGCCGACCGGGTTGAGGTTGAACGGAGCGTTGCGCGCCGCCGCGCCGAGGACATCCTTCAGCAGGTGCTGCGGCAGGACCGCGCCGTAGTAGGCGGCGGCGAACGGCGTGAACCACCCGGGATTCGGCTCTGCGAACTTCAGCGTCACCGTGTGGTCGTCGACAATCTCGACGTCGGAGATCAGGCTGTAGGTCGCGAATGTGGTCGAGGCGACGTCCGCGTTTGTCGCGAACTGCCAGGTGAACTTGACATCCTCGGCGGTGAACGGCTCGCCGTCTGACCAGGTGACGCCCTGCTTCAGCTTATACGTGACGCTCTTGCCGTCGGCTGCGACGCCGCCGTTCTCGAGCGATGGCACCTCGGCGGCCAGGCAGGCTTGCGGCTTGCCGTCCATGTCGAGGTTGATCAGCGGCTCGAGGATCAGGCGGGAGGCGAGGCCGTCCTTGTCGCCTTGCGAGAAGTGGTTGTTGAGGATCGTCGGGGCCTGCCAGACGAGCAGCCGCAGTCGATCGCCAGCGCCACGCCCGTGGCCGGCCGTCTCGCCACCACCGGAGGTCGAGCCCTCGGGGGTCGACTCTGTCCCGGCGGGGGTGCCCGCCGACTCGGCGGTCGTCGCGGTCGCGGACGTCCCACCGGTCGTGCCAGATTCCTTCGTTGCGGGAACTGAGGTCGCCTTATCGTCGCTTCCGCAGGCGGCCAGCAGGCCGGCAATCACCGGGGCGCTCAGCCCGAGCACCGCGCCACGCTTGAGAATTTGCCGGCGGTCCATACGGCCGGCGAGGACGTCGTGCTGTAGTGACACGAGATCCTCTCGAAGATCCGTCATTCGGTGTGTCTCCTGACTTACCCCTCTTGGCCCGAGCGATCCCGAGCCGCGCAGATCCGACCGGCCTGGCTATGGCCGGGGGTCCGCCACAGAGGGTAGCCGACCGAGAGCAGGAGCGCAACCGCTTATACAGATATCATCATCAGTGCGTAGCCCGACCGGCGCTGGCGATCGACTGGTCCAGCATCCTCCGGTAGACGTCCAGGCAGGCGTCTCCGGCGCAGGGGGCCGGCCGGATCGAGCGCGGGCGGAACCCGTGCTCCTCGTCGAGATCGACCTCCGGCAGGCCGGGGTTGCTGATCTGCGTGCCGTCGGGTAGTACGAAGGTCGGGCTGCCATCGACCCTCACCGTCTCCCACCCGG
>CALMXF010000010.1 GCA_937870985.1 uncultured Chloroflexota bacterium | reverse complement strand
TGGTACTGCCGATCCATTATTTCGCTCTCCCAACGCTGGGAGAAGGAGCGCGCGACGGCGTCAGCAAACCTACTACCCCCCTCTCCCAACGTTGGGAGAGGGGCAGGGGGTGAGGGCCGTCCCACCCACCCCTCAGACCAGGCACTCGCCATCGCGGGCGACTACCCGGCCGTGCTTGACGACCAGGTGGCGCTTCGGGCGTTCGATGACAGCCTCGACGTGCGTTTCGCCGTCGACCAGGACGAAGTCGGCCCAGCAGCCCGGCTCGAGGCCGTACCCTGTGTCACCGAGTACCCTGGCTCCGCCGTAGGTGACGATGTCGAGGACCATCTCGATCTCATCGTCGCGACGCAGGTTGTTGCGATAGACGATGATGAACGCCCGCAACAGCATGTCCGGCATGTTGAGCGGACCCCAGGAGTCGCGGATGCCGTCGTTGCCGGTGCACATCCGCACGCCGGCCTCGCGCAGCCGCTTGACCGAAGGAACGGGCCGGAGGCCGCTTGGCCCATGGCTCATGATCGTAATGTCGTTCTCCAGCAGCAGCTCGATCAACCGGTCAAGGTAGGCGTCATCGACACCGCCGAGGGAAATCGCGTGGCTGATGACGACGCGGCCCTGCCAGCCGAGCGTCTTCGTGCGCTCGGCGATCAGCTCAATCGAGAACGCGCCAAGCTCTCCGGGTTCGTGAAGGTGGATATCGATATCCTTGTCGTGCTTCTCCGCCATGTTGAAGATGACATCAAGATGCTTCGCCGGGTCGCGATCCACCGACGACGGATCGAGCCCGCCGACTACGTCAGCACCCTGCCGCAGCGACTCCTCCATCAACTCGACCGTGCCGGGGCGCACCAGCATCCCGCTTTGCGGGAAGGCGACGATCTGGACATCAAGCGCGTCCCGAAAGTCCTCGCGCATCCGCAAGACGCCGTCGAAGCCGCCCAGCTTCACCTCGGTGTCGATGTCGACGAAGGTCCGGATATGGCTGGTTCCGTCGGCGATGGCGATCCGCGCATGGCGGCTGGACTGCTGGTGGGAGTCGATGCCAAGCTCGCGCCGCAGGTTGCGCTCGTTCTCGATCTTGTCCATCAAGGTCGGGCCGACCTCGTTGCGATACCAGCCCATGCCGATCAGCGTCTTGTCCATATGCGTGTGGGCGTCGATCAGGCCGGGGAACAGCAGTCGTCCGCCACCGTCGATGACCTCGACTCCGTCGGGAGCCGCGAGGCTTGCGCCGGCCTCGATGATCCTGCCGTCTTGCACCAGCAGGTCGATAGCGTCCGCGTTCATCGGCCGGACGTTCCGGACGAACATGTCACGCGCCATTGGTTTCCCTTCCTTATCTTTGCGGCCGGCCTCCCCGGCCGTCAGGTCATCTCTCCACTACCCGTCGTCAACATGCCATCCTGCGCCACGATTACGCCGTGCCGCATGACGTAGCGGCGAGGCGGACGCGCGACGACGGCTTCGGCAACGTGCCGTGCGTCGAGGACGACGAGGTCTGCCGGGTTGCCGACGGCAAGACCGTAGCCCTCGATCCCCAATGCCCGCGCAGCGGCGTTGGTTCCCAGATCGAACGCGACGTCGAGCTCGGCGTCCGTCGTAAATCCCGAGCGATAGGCGACCAGCATCATCCGCTCGAGCATGTCGGCTTCGCCGAAAGGGGACCACGAGTCGCGGATGTTGTCATTGGCTGCGAATACGTTGACGCCGGCCGCGCGCAATGCGAGCACCGGCGGGAAGGCGTGGCTTCCTGGCGCGGTCGTCATGATCGAGACGCCGGCGCTCGCGAGAGCCTCCGCAACTGGCGCCACGCGTCTCCACGGCTCCGTGCCCAGCGCGTAGGCGTGGCCGACCGTGACGCGACCCTGCATGCCGAGCGCGACGGCGCGCTCGGCGATCTGCTGGAGCTCGGCCAGACCCACGTCGCCGGCGTCGTGGAGGTGGATATCCACCCCGACGCTGTGGCGGTCAGCCAGCCCGAAGATTGCCTCGAGATGCCCGTCGACGTCGTTGTCGAATCCGGCTGGATCGAGCCCGCCGATCAGGTCGGCGCCACAACGCAGAGCCTCATCGAGCAGGTCGTACGTGCCCGGCGCGGCGATGATGCCGCTCTGGGGGAAGGCGACGACCTGAATCGTGATCGCGTCGCGGTAGCGTTCGCGGGCAGCCAGAATTCCGTCCAGATTCGACAGGCCGGAGACCGGGTCGATATCGGCGTGGGTGCGCAGGATGGTTGTGCCGTTCGTGATTGCGCGCTCGATAAGCGCTGAGGCGCGCTGCTCGACTGGCGCGAGCGCATGTCGTTCCTGGCGCTCCGCTGCGACGTGGGCGACGATCGACGTTGACGGCCGGTGACTATGCCAACCGTCACCGAGATACGTCTTGTCGAGGTGGATGTGACCATCGACGAGACCCGGCAGGACGAGCGCGCCGCGGAGATCGAGTTCGGCGCTGCCGGAGACTGGAGAGTGACCGGTTCGATCGATCGCGGCGATGCGCTGGCCGGCAATCGCGATCGTGGCAGTCTCGCCGCCAGGTAGCGTCGCGTTGCGGAGGATGAGGTCGTTCATGCGCTTGCTCCTTCCGTGACGGGCCGCGCGTGCCGCGGGCGGGCGTAATGAGCCCGAACTGGTGAGTTCTCGAGGTTTCGTGCCGCGACCGCCGCGGCAATACTCGCGTCACCAGCGCGGATCGCTGAAAGGAGCTCGTGGTGTTGCGCCACGGACAGGTGATCGATCGGCGTCGCCCGGTCAAAGTAGATGCGCTCGTACCGCCGCATCCGCGCCTTGATCGGTCTGAGCGCGTCTGTCAGGACGACGTTGCTGGCGATATCGAGGATGGAGTCATGGAATCGGTCGTTCAGCTCGATAAGCTGCCATGCTCGCGTGGGGTCATCTGGTGAATGCGGCTCGTCGAGAAGCGCTTCGAGCCTGGAATTGATCTCCTCGGCGGTCGTCGTATCCGCGTCGGTCTTCTCCGCGGCGAGACGCGCGGCCAGCATTTCGAGCTCGACGATGACGCGGAAGAGATCCTCGATCTGGCTACGATCGAGCGGCTTCACCTGCGTCCAGCCCTTCGGCTTCATGATGACCAGCCCCTCGAAGCGCAACTGCAGCAACGCTTCGCGGACCGGGGTGCGGCTGACACCGAAGTGTTCGGCGATCTCACCGTCGCGAATGATCTCGCCGGGCTGAAGCGCGCCATCGACGATCAACTGCCGCAGGTGACGCAAGATGGCCTCGCGCGCGGGTTCGGTCGCCTTGTCGATGACGAGATCTGACGGAATCGGCATCCACGCCTCCATTGAGTGCGGCCACGGGCCAGGAAGGATGCGTCCAACGTCGGCCGGCTCGACGCCGATCGTATCAAGCTCCAGGTAACATATCCATTAGTATATCAGCAATGCCCGAAGAGATTCGCGGCAATCAGGCGCGCAACGACCGCACAGGATCTCGATCCGGTGGTCGCCGGCCGATCGATCGCCAGGTAGGCGCGTGTCCCGCGGGACAACCGCCGTCACCGTCGTAAGAAGCGCAAATGCCGCGACCTCCAGCAGGTCGGCGGGACTCAGGTGAGGCTCGCGCGTTACGCACGCTTGCCTTGCATGTGGCGACGAACGGCCGGCGTTGCGAGCAGCGCTGCTGCTGCGGCTGTCAGCACGACGAGGCCTGTGTATTTCAGTGTCCAGGGCCAGCCGCCGCTGGCAACGAGCACGAAGAGAAACAGCAGGTTCTGCACGAGGGACATGAACCAGGCGAGCCACACCCGACGGATCAGGAGCAGGATCAGGATCGTGGTAACCAGCACCCAACCCACGAACACACCGGTTGTGCTGAAGCGGGGGTCTCCCGGCACCAGCTCTTGATAGAAATAGGCGCCAAGCGATACGAGCGCATAGAAGCGCAACTCGCGCGGAGCGTTCAATATCGCCCATCTTGCCCTGTCGAGCCGGCTAGCCGAACCCATACTGTGTTGTCCGATCCAATTCGATTGCGTTTCCAGCGTCGATGATAGGCGGAAGCTCGGAGCGCGGTCAAACCGATTGTGTCGCCCTGCTGTGACATTTCGCACAGCATGGCACCATCCCCGCGGGCCATCATCACGCTTGGCCCGCCTGGCGGCATTCGCCCTGGCGTGCCCGAGGCGATCGACTCCTGGGGAGGGAGCCTGTAGTGTCCGGCATTGCTGTCCTGCCGCGTCGGCCGATCCTGGCCGAGAGCGACTTCAATCGTCAACCGTTCGTGCTGGCCTGGGAGTTGACCCGCGCCTGCAATCTCGCGTGCGTGCATTGTCGCGCCGAGGCACAGCTCCGCCGCGATCCGCGCGAGCTTAAGACCGCCGAGGCGCTGAAGGTTATTGACGACATCGCCACATTCGATGTCCCACCGGTGTTGATCCTGACCGGCGGCGACCCAATGCGCCGGCCGGATCTGAACGAGCTGATCCGCTACGCGACCGATCGGGGGGTTCGTTGCACGCTGACCCCGGCCGGCACGGCGTTGACGAGCGAGCGCAAGCTGGCGGAGGCACAGGCGGCCGGCCTCTCGCGGATCGCGG
>CALMXF010000009.1 GCA_937870985.1 uncultured Chloroflexota bacterium | reverse complement strand
CTGCGCCATTCCGACCTCGCCACTCCCATTCTGCCCGCGTTGCATCCAGCGTCACGCGATCCGGCTGCGCACTCATCGCGCAGTCACGCGGGCGTACCCTGGCGCCAGTCGCGCGCCCACGCCAGACAAGGCATGGCGGCACGGTCAGCGACAACGCCCTCACGTGCCAGTATAGCAGGGAGGCTTATCCGCCCGGTCCGACAGCGGCACAACCAGTGGCTGTTTTCCGCGTCCAGACGCCGAATCCGAGTGGGAGCCACGCTCGAAAATCGATATAATTCGACGGTCGATTGATTCGGTCGAAACGCGGGTGAAAATGACAATGACGAGTGTCTGGACGGTAACCCCGCTATCGATCTGGCGGCGAATGGCCGACAAGGCCGGCCGCGAGGGACTCCGCGCATACCGCCTCAATGGCAACCCACGCTACTGGGCAGTATCGAGCAAGAGCGATCCGACGGCCGCATACGAGGTCACCGTCCACGATGGCCACTTACTCTGCTCGTGCCGTGGGAGTGAGTTCCGACCGTATTGCAAGCACCGCGCACTGGTGCTTCAGGAGCTCGGCGCGCTCGAACCGTTTCGCGACGCTGCGTAGCGCGGTGACGCGCCGCCGTCGTTAGCCGCCCTGCCGGTCGCCAGAGGAACCAACCGACATCTGCGCCGACTGCGCGGGGACTCTTGCCCCCACCTGCGCCCCGCGCCGCCGAGGCGCGAGATCACGGATCAGCCAGACCCACACCCCAATGAGTATCACGGTGCCCAGCGCAGCCGGCGCTCGCGAAGATTCCACAAAGACATACATCAGAAACGGAACTACCGAGAAGCTGACCCAGGTAATCGACGTGAGGCGACGCGCCGTATGACCGTCACCACGCTCGCGAAGCGCGGCAGCCACCAGCCCGACGCCGAGCAACGCGATCACACCGGTGTGATAGTGGGCGTGGAGAGCCGTCAGCACGGTCGTGATCGCCAGGAGCCCGATCCCGAATAAAGAAACCTCACGAGCGTCAGACTGCCGCCAGATTCGGGCAGAGATGACGAGGACCAGCAATGTCAGGCCGACGACAAGCGGCCCCTGCAAGGCCGTCAGGTCCGACGGGAGGAGGCGAAAGACTGCGGCGCGGATGTTCAGCATGCCAGGCACGTTGATGACGGCATCGCCGGCCGGGCCGGCCATCCGTCGCGAAACGGCCAACTCGTCGCGAACCCCGCCGATTCCTATGACCGCGAACGAGATCACGGCTTCGACCAGGCCAGTCAGTGCAGCTGCGATCAACGCCCTTCGGCGGCCAGTAATCGCCAGATAGACAATCGGCGCCAGTAGGAGCTGCGGCTTCAGCGCGAGCACCGCCAGCGCCATGCCGGCGCGTCCTTCGTGTCCGCGTCGCAGCAACACGACAAAGGCCGCGAAGCTAAGCGCCAGCAGCCCGTCGGCCTGCCCGAGCATTACCAACACGAAGAGCGGCATCGAACCGAACACGAGGGGCGCGATCTCACGCCAGTCGATTTCGAACGCAGACGCGATCCAGCGAACTGCCAACGCTACCGCGCCGATGGCGAGCAGCATCCAGAGCGTTAATGCGACGACAGGGGAAAGAAGCCCGAGCGGCAGCGCGAAAATGGCTAACAGCGGTGGCGCAAGGTACGGATGCATCACACGATCGTCCCAGTGGACGTTGTATTGTTCGATGATCGGGAGCTCGGCGGCCCACTGTGCGCGCGTGTCGTAGAGATGCCGGGCCTCTCCGTGCAGGAGCATATCGGACGCGACCCATGTGGTCAGGTAGTCCATCCCGACGTGGTCGAAAGGGCCGTCCCGACGGAGCATTCCCGCAAGAACCACGCACTGCATGACAACGAGGAAGACGATGGACCACCTGGTGACGTGATTCACGCGCGAACGGTCCTCCTGTTGAGTCGATCCGCGCACGGCCAAACCCTGCCGGCAGCCGGGCGGCGCCTCGTTCGCATGAAGAGAGCACTAGATGCAGTAAGATCGCTCTCCGATGGGAGTATGCCCATGTTTCGACGATCTTCCCAAGGGCACGAGCACCAAAGAGGCCCTGACCGCGCGATCGATTACGGCCAACCGTTTGGCTGGTGGGGTTCGCGCTGGACATCGAGCAATGGGCACTCGCTCCTCTGGCTGATTGAACGCGGCGCGCTTGACGTGCTGACAGCGGCGTTCCTCTCCATCGCGGTCGAGCTCCGCGCGTCGTTCATCGTCGTTGCCGAGCCGCACGAGGCCGGCAAGACGACGATGCTGACGGCATTGGCCGATTTCCTGCCCGACGATTGCGAGCCGATCTTCCTTCGTGGCTGGTACGAACGCTTCGCATTCCTGCAGTCTGCATCCCCCGACCAGGCGTTCCTGCTCTGCAACGAGATCAGCGCCCATCTGCCGATCTATCTCTGGGGGGATGGGGTGCGGAAGGTATTCGATGCTGTCGCGACAGGCTACCCGCTGGCAACGACGATGCACGCGCGCAGCGCGACAGACGCGCTTGAGCAGCTCATATCCGTTCCGCTCAATGTGCCGGTCGAACAGGTCGCGCTGATCGACCTCGTCGTGTCCATTGAAGTCGGCTACGCCGGCAACCGTCTGTTGCGCCGTGTGGTCAGGATCGAGCGCATCATGCCAGGGCATGGGAGCGTGCGAATCGTCGAGCTAGCTCGTCGTGAGTCTCTGCACGACGAGATCATCTATCAGTCCGGTCGCTACGTTGCGGTGCTGGCGGAATTGGGCGGCTGTAGCAATCTCGAAGCCTCAGCACTCCTGGCACAACGGGCAAGCCAGATCGACGGCTGGCTCGCGCGCGGGCTCGCCGCTGCCCCCTCGATTCGTGCCGAGCTCGTAGCCACACGACGCTGACCCATTGCCTGCCTCCGAAACATCGCTAGAATGCGCTCAGCGGTGCGAGCGCACGCGGAATGAGGATGAGCGAGGCAGCCGGGATGAAAGACTATACGACCTATAGCTACTGGCTGGAAACTTGTGGCGACGATCTGACCCCGCGGCCGGCGTTGCACGGGTCGGTCGATGTCGATGTTGCCATCCTCGGCGCGGGCTACACTGGACTATGGACCGCTTACTACCTGCTGGAACACGCCCCGTCGTTGAAGATCGCGGTGCTTGAAGCGGAGATTGCAGGATTCGGCGCATCTGGCCGCAACGGCGCGTGGTGCACGTCCGGCTTCCCGCTCGGGCTCTCGTCTCTCGAGCAGCGTTACGGTCGCGACGCCGCGATCGCTGTCCAACGCGCAATGTGGGATGCCGTAGACGAAGTGGGCGCCCGTGCCGAACGCGAGGGGATCGACATCGAGTGGCGGAAGGGTGGCGGGTTACGACTGGCGCGCGGTCGGCACCAACTCCCAGCAATCGAGGACTCGTGGGCGACATATACCGCATTCGGGGTGGCCGATCAGTTCGAGCTTCTCGACCAGCGCCAGACCGCCGAACGCGTCCACGTGGCTGGCGCGCTCGGCTCAATCTATACACCCCACACCGCAACGATCCAGCCAGCAAAGCTCGTCCGAGGACTGGCCCAGGCGGTGGAGAAGCGCGGCGCGACGATCTACGAGCAAACGCGGGTGACTGACTTCACGACCGGAGCGTGGCCGGCGCTCCACACCGAAACAGGCCACGCACGGGCAAAGACGATTGTTCTGGCCGGCGAGGCGTACATGAGCCAGCTCGACAAGACACATCGAGACGTACTACCTGCCTATTCATTGATCACGCTGACCGAGCCGATCTCCGATGCCGACTGGCAGCAGATCGGTTGGGATGCCCACGAATGCGTGTCATCGGTCGCGCACCAGGTCAACTACCTGTCGCGCACGACCGATGGCCGGATCATGTTCGGCGGGCGCGGCGCGCCGTATCACTTTGGTTCGGCAATCCGCGACGAATACGACCGTCACGAGCCGACACACCGGATGCTGCAAGACGGGGTTCGGGAGTGGTTCCCGATGCTGAGAGACATCGAATTCACCCATTCGTGGGGGGGAGCGCTCGGATGGTCACGCGACTATATGCCGACCATGCGCTACGACCCGCGAGAGAACCTCGCGATGGCCGGCGCGTACACAGGCACCGGCGTCGCCACCGCTAACCTGAGTGGGCGAGTTCTGGCCGACCAGATCCTCGGCCGCGACACCGATCTCACGCGGCTCCCGATGACCAGTCATGAGCTGCAGCAGTGGGAGATAGAGCCATTCCGATTTGCCGGCGTCCGGGCAGTCCAGCGAGGATTCGCGAGAATCGACGAAAAGGCCGAGCGGACCGGGGTCGCGCCAGACGGCCGCTCGCTGGCCGAGCTGCTGGCCCGGCACTGAGTGACCGGACCTCGCGCTTGACACCCCCGAAGGCGGGGGTACGATTGGTCGCAGCGCGACCGCGTGTTGGCGAACGCCGTGGACGTCGCGACTTCTGAACGCCTTCATCACGCCACAGCCAACGGCCCCGGACCCGGACTGCGCCCTCCGGTCACCCGGCCCACCGTTGAAGAAAGGTCTGTAGAGCATGCCGGATCAACCTCGACCACAAACCCTCGGCGAGCTTCGCGCCAGTGGCTATACCGTGCTGCCGATTCGCGAGGAGATGCGCCGCAACCTGATCGCGCGATTACGCTCGGGCGAGCCGATCTTCGACGGCGTCGTTGGCTACGAAGAGACCGTCCTGCCGCAGATCGAGAACGCGATCCTGGCCGGCCAGGACATCATCTTCCTCGGCGAACGCGGCCAGGCGAAGACACGCATGGCCCGCAGCCTGGTCAATCTGCTCGACGAGGCGGTGCCGATCGTCGGCGGCAGCGAGATCAACGACGACCCGTTCGAGCCGATCAGCCGCTATGCGATCGACCTCGTCGATGAAAAAGGCGGCGACACGCCCATCGAGTGGATCGGCCGCGAACGACGCTATGCGGAGAAGCTGGCGACGCCCGACACGACCATCGCCGATCTGATCGGCGAGGTCGACCCGATCAAAGTCGCCGAGGGGCGCTACCTGTCGGACGAGCTGACGATCCACTACGGCATGATCCCGCGGACCAACCGAGGCATCTTCGCGATGAATGAGCTGCCCGACCTCGCCGAGCGCATCCAGGTCGGCCTGCTGAACATCATGGAGGAGCGCGACGTCCAGATCCGTGGCTACCGGGTGCGGCTGCCGCTC
Organism: uncultured Chloroflexota bacterium; assembly: GCA_937870985.1. GTDB lineage: Bacteria > Chloroflexota > Chloroflexia > Thermomicrobiales > CFX8 > JAMLIA01. Next base: position 4,399 of record CALMXF010000009.1, on the reverse strand, counting down.
GACGTCTACGTCGTCGCCAGCGCCAACCCGGAGGATTACACGAACCGCGGCCGGATCATCACCCCGCTGAAGGACCGCTACGGCTCGCAGATCCGCACCCACTACCCCGAGACCATCGAGCTCGAGATGGAGATCATGAGCCAGGAAGCGCTGCCGGCCGTCACCGACGGGGTTGAGGTGATCGTCCCGCAGTACATGCGCGAGATCATCGCCGAGATCACCCATCTCGCCCGTCGCAGCCACGACATCAGCCAGCGCTCGGGCGTCTCGGTGCGCATGTCGATCGCCAACTTCGAGAACGTCGTCGCCAATGCGCTGAAGCGCGCGATCCGCCTCAACGAAAAGCAGGCAGTGCCGCGCGTCTCCGACCTGCGGGCCGTGATCGCGTCGACGACCGGCAAGATCGAGCTGGAGACGATGGGCGAGGTGCGCGAGGACCGCATCGTCGAGAAGCTGATCCAGGGCGCGATCATCGCGACGTTCAATCGCTACTTCTCCGTCCGCGACTTCGACGACCTGATCCTCGGCTTCGACAACGGACTGACGGTCGACGCGGCCGACGACCTGTCGGCGATGACCTACGTCCATCAGGTCTCGCACATCGACGGCGTCCGCGAGGCGCTCGCCAAGCTCGACCTGCCCGGCAGCCCGGCCGGCGTCGCGTCGGGCGTCGAGTTCATTCTGGAAGGGCTGCACCTGAACCGGCGGCTGAACAAGGACCGGTCGAGCGGGGCGGGCGCGCGGTACAAGTCGTAGCCAATCTGCCGACAGATCCGCTGGTCAGCACGAGCACATCGAACACACAAGGGGACGAGCGATGAGCTTCGACTACTCCTACTACCGACCCAACCGTTACTCCCGCTGGGATGGCACCCAGAAGATCGAGGGGCTCTCCGCCGACGACATCATGGAGGCGATCTCCGACGACATGTTCGCCGATGGCGACCTGCAGCGCGCCCTCCAGCGGCTGTTCCGCTGGGGCATGGACAAGCAGGACGGCACGAAGATGCCGGGTATCCGCCAGATGATGGAGCGTCTCAAGGCGATGCGGCAGCGCGAGCTGAGCCGCTACGACATCGGCTCGGTGCTGGAGGATCTCAAACAACGGCTAGAGGAGATTCAGAGCCTCGAACGCGAGGGGATCGAACAGCGACTCGAACAGGGTCGTCAACGCCTGAACCAGCCCGAGGCGCCCACGGAACAGCAAGCCAGTGAGGCCGGCGAGCAGGCCCAGGGGCAGCCGGGCGACAACGCGAGCGATGACGGCTACGACGAACAGCTGCAACAGATGCTCGAGAACATGGCTCGGAAGAAGCTCGACGCGCTCGACAAGCTGCCGAAAGACGCGGCCGGCCAGATCAAGGCGCTCACCGAGTACGAGTTCATGGACCAGCGCGCCCGCGAAAAGTTTCAGGAGCTGCTCCAGCAACTCCAGCAACAGGTACTCCAGCAGACCTTCCAAGGCATGCAGCAGTCGCTCCAGAACATGACGCCCGAGTCGATGCAGGACATGCAACAGATGCTCTCCGAGCTGAACGACATGCTCGAGGAACGCGCCAAAGGCGGACAGCCGGACTTCGAGCGCTTCATGCACCGCTGGGGGCACTACTTCGGCAACGACGTCAACTCACTGGACGAGCTGATGGATCGCATGGCCCAGCAGATGGCGGCCATGCAGTCGCTGATGAACTCGATGACCCAGGAGCAGCGTGCCGAGCTGTGGAACGCGATGCAGGCGGTGATGAACGACCCCGGCGTTGCCGAACAGATGAATCGCCTCTCGGAGAACCTTTCGGGACTGATGGGACCGAATCCCTACGCCGATCAGTATCCATTCCGTGGCGACGAGGATCTTTCGCTCGACCAGGCGCTGGGGTTGATGGACCGGCTGCACGACATGGATGAGGTGGCCGAGCAGCTACGCGGTGTCCGCGACTGGCGTGACCTGGAAAACGTCGACGACCAGAAGATCCGCGAGCTGCTGGGTGACGAGTTCCAGAACGATCTCGACCAGCTCCGCCAGCTCACGCAGCTGCTGGAGGACGCGGGTTACATCCGGAAGACGCGCCGCGGCTGGGAGATGACTCCGCAAGGGGTGCGCAAGATCGGCCAGAAGGCGCTCAACGATATCTTCCAGCACATGAAACGCGACCGGTTCGGCCAGCACGAGCTCGACCATAGCGGGGCCGGCGGCGAACGGACCGACACAAGCAAGCGCTATGAGTTCGGCGATCCGTTCCTGCTCGACCTGCCGAAGACGGTGATGAACGCCGTCTGGCGCGAGGGCGCTGGCTCGCCGATCCATCTCGACGCCAGCGACTTCGAGGTCTATCGCACCGAGCAACTGACCCAGTCATCGACCGTGCTGATGGTCGACATGAGCCGGTCTATGCTCTACAACGGCTGCTTCGCGGCGGCCAAGAAGGTCGCGCTGGCGCTCGATAGCCTGATCCGCGGCCAGTTCCCGCGCGACAACCTGTACATTCTCGGCTTCTCGTACATCGCGACCCGGATCGAGCCGGCCGCGCTGCCGACGATCTCGTGGGATGAATACAACTACGGGACGAACATGCAGCACGGCCTCATGCTCGCCCGCCAGCTCCTCGCGCGCCACAAGGGCGGCAACAAGCAGGTCATCGTCATCACCGACGGCGAGCCAACGGCGCACTTCGAGGACGGCCAGGTGCGATTCTCCTACCCGCCGACCTATCAGACGCTGCAGGAAACGCTGAAGGAGGTCATGCGCTGCACGCGCGAGAACATCACGATCAACACGTTCATGCTGGAGCGCAGCCCATACATGGCGGGCTTTGTCTCGGAGATGGCCAAGATCAACAAGGGTCGGGCATTCTTTGCCACACCCGATCGGCTCGGCGAATACATCCTGGTCGACTACGTCGCCAACAAGCGCAAGACGGAGCACGCCTGAGGCATCGGCTGACCTGGTTCCTCAGATCGTCGCCCCCTCCAGGATCTCCAGCGTGAGGTTGTCCGCGTCCAGCCGGGCGCGTGCGCCGAGCGGCAGGGTGGCGAGATGCTTACCATGCCCACAGGGGAGGCCGACCATCACCGGAACACCCAACGGCGCCAGGTAATGTTGGTAGACCTCCTCGGTCGAATAGGTGCCGTAAGCGTACGAGGGGCGAAACTCGCGCGGCCCGCAGCTCACGTGCTCACCGACGACGAACCCGGCGATGTTGTCCAGCTTGCCGGCCAGCTTGAGCTGCGTCAGATAGCCGTCGATGCGATACGGCTCCTCGCCGACATCCTCGGCGAAGACGATGCAGCCATCCCAGTCAACCTCCCACGGAGTGCCGAGCGACTGCACCAGGAGCGACAGACAGCCACCTCGCAGTGGTCCCTCGGCGACACCCGAGTTGATCGCCCAGGTGAAGGGGTCGTCGGGGTCGCGCTCGATGACGCCAATCGGAGCGGGGACGGTCAGGGCGCTGAGGAAGTGGCGCAACGAATACGCAGAACGGTTCCGGCCGATGAACGAGGACGCTGCCGGCCCATAGAACGTGGTGAGGTCGGCGACGTTGCCCATCGCGATGTGGAGCGCGGTCGTATCGGAATAGCCACAGAAGAACTTGGGATGCGCGCGGATGACGTCGAAATCGAGGTGTGGGACGACGCGCCAGCCGCCGTAGCCGCCGCGAATCGTCAGCACGGCGTCGACGTCCGGGTCGGCAAATGCGGACATCAAGTCCGCCGCGCGATCCTCATCTCGGCCGGCGAGATACGTCACGCGGTCCGCGGCGTGCGGGAAGAACTTCAGCCGGAAGCCCTGCTCATCGGCCCACTCCTGAATACGAATATGGTCGCTGGGGCGCGATGTCGGGCTAGACGGGGAGACAAGGCCGATCGTATCGCCGGGCTGCAAACATCGCGGTCTCGTGGGCATTGTCATGTTCCTTTCGGCGCGTGGCATCTGCGAATCCGGGAGATTGTATGCGATGATCGGCCAGTGACAGAGAGGGGAACGGGATGTCCCAACCGTGCAGCATGGTCGAGCTCGTCTTGTTCGACACCGACTCTCTCGACGACGAGCGAGTGACCGCCGCCGTCGAGGACATCGCACGCCGTGGTCTGCACTGTGGCGCGATCTCGGACGACGCCGATGTGGCCGAAGCTTTGAGCCGGACCGGGCTGACGAAGCAGTTCGATCTCTGGCTCCCCGGCGCGGACGATCGCTGGCCATTCGACCGAGCAGTCGCGCTGACCGGCGTCGAGCCCGGCCGGATCCTCTTCATCAGCGCCGACGGCGCGGTTACCGTATAGGACCGCAACGCCACCATCGTGTGGGCGCGCACCCAGTAGGAAATCAGCGACACCGAGATCGGCGTGTTCGCGGGCATCCGCCGCCTCAAGAACGGCCACACCCTCGTCTGCAACTGGA
>CALMXF010000008.1 GCA_937870985.1 uncultured Chloroflexota bacterium | reverse complement strand
ACAGCCGAGCTGCCCGGCTGCCGCCGTGGCGCTGCGTGCTGGGGCTGACTGTTGCCAGCCAGACCCAGCGGTACAGAAGGGAGGGAGGAGGTGAATGCAGTCGTCATGCGGCACTCCGTCCGGACGGTGACGATATGTTGCCAGATGGATACAGCGCCACGCTATAGGGCAGGCCCAGCAGTTCGCACGAGCGCCGGACGACATGTTCAGGCGCGACACGAGCACCGGATTTGTATTTGGTCAGGAGTGACGGGTCGATGCCGAGCTGTTTGGCGAGCCATCGCTGCGTCCGTCCCTGCGCCTGCAATGTCTGAAACACGAAATCCATCGCGCCGTTCCACTCTCTATCGTAACCGTCTGGATACAGTATAGGCGCTGGTGGCTACGATGTCAACGTTTCTGGACAATCTCGTGGATACGACCGCGAACCATGACCATCGGCGACCTGCTGGCCAGACTCATTACGCTGCACGACGTCGCCCGCGGGCGCGCCGATGCTGGCGATGATGCGCTCATGGCAGAGATGATTGCGCTCGGGCTGCAAACTGTAGAGCGATAGCCACCCCCGGAAGCCACCCCCGGAGCAATTTGGAAACTACCTGCTCCAGGGTATTGACATTGTAGGTGTACCTATCTATACTGTAGGTGTACCTGAGAGATGGGTACACGGAGCAGATACAGAGAGGTCACGACAGATGGCAGCACGACTCGACAGCCCCTCCGAGATGAAGACCATGACCGCTCGTTACGCTGGCACGTGTGGCCGCTGCGGTGCCGAGATCGCGGTCGGTGACACGATCGCCTACGACCCGGACACGCGCAGTGCTTACTGCCCGGACTGTGGCGCTGCCGAGTATGCCGAGCGTGAAGCGGCCTTCGCGGCACTGCCGGATCTGACCGGCGACGGCGGCCACTGGTACTACGCCGTCGAGGCCCGCGCCGACAAGATCGAGGATCTGGACCGACGGCTGGATGAGAAGCGCGAGCGACTGGCTAGCGCCATCGAGCGCGGCGCGGAGGAGTCGATCGACGAGTTTGGCGCGAGTGTGGCGTACCTGGAGCGCGGTCGAGCGGCGCTGCTGGCGCAGACCGAGATCCGCTGGTGGCTGAAGGTCCGGACGCAGGATTCCAGCCGCATCGTCCGTAGCCTCATCGGTACCATCCGCGAACCGAAGTAGCGATTACATGGCACCGGCCACAATGGCCGGTGCCTGACTCACTCAGAGAGGACAGCATCATGACAACGACGACTGACCCGCAGGTACCGTGGCAGCATGCTGAGATGATCGACGGACTCACCGTACGAGTGCGTGCGAGCGAGACGTACGGTGGTCTAGATCGCCCGAACGTCAGCATCACCGTCGAGGACCCGCATCACTGGATCAACGCGCTCAATCACGCGATGTCATCTTATCTTGTGTGGCACTCCCACGATGCGCCGGGCCATGGAGTCTACGAGCCGGAGACGATCAACCAGGTCGGGCTTCCAGGCGCAGTCCGCTTCATGTGGATGCCAGGCTGGTCCGGCGATTGGCTCCGCGAGCGGATTGACGCCGCGATCGCTGAGGCGAAGCGCGAGCTAGCTGATCGCCCAGAGCCGGAGATGACGAACGACGAGCTGCGATCGGTTGCTGCCGGACGCCGCCACGCGCATGAGCTCGGTATCGAGATGCCCGCTGACATGGTCGCGTTGGCGACCCGCCGTGCGGTCATCCTTGCCCGCAGTCGCCAACGCGATCTGACGCCTGATGAGAGAGCGGAAGTCTCCGAGATCGCCCGGCGGGCTGATCGCGAGCTGAAGGGCGACAGCTACTTCGATTTCACCGTGCTTTACGATGTCATCCAGATCGAGCTGGAGCGCGCAGCAAACGATGGCGGTCAGATCGATGCGGTTGGAACGTTTACCGTGCGACGACTCAATCGCGCATCAGGCGTCGAGTATCGCCCGCTGATCCGCATGTGGGTAGGTGCAGAGCGCGGTGCCGATCTGCGGCAGGCATGGGGTGGCTCAATCAGCCGATCCGATGGACGCACAACGGTCCTGTGGGAGATTACGGGTCAGCCGATGGCGCAGATGATCGCGAAGATCCGTCCGCATCTGTGGCAGCAGTGCACGCAAGCAGACGCGCTACTGGAGTTGCGAGAGTTGACTGAATCGTCGCCCCGTCCACGGCGTGGATCTCCGCGTCCAGCGGAACAGATGCAGCAGATGGAAGAAATCGCCGAGCGTGTTCGTGCCCTGAACACTCCCGCATTCCCGCTTGACGCCTGATGCTGGACACACAAAAAGCACCCCTGGCCGATCAAGGCCAGGGGTGCTCAGAGAGGTGGTAGCGCCGCCCGTTGACGCCGGAGCGCTGGTCAGTGGCAGTGCCTGCCAGCAACCATCGGGCGAGTAGGCTACGACACCAACGCCCACAACGACGGGACTTTCGGCGGCTCCCACGTCGCCATCGTCGTGTGCGCCTGCACGACCCGGTACACATGCCCCTGATACACAAACGTCTCGCCGACCGAGACCGCGTGCACCCAAAGCAGCGGTGCCGGCGACACCGG
>CALMXF010000007.1 GCA_937870985.1 uncultured Chloroflexota bacterium | reverse complement strand
CGCCCGCGAGGCGAAGGCAGCGATGCAGCCGATCGGGCGTCAGGCTCAGCCAGACGAGATGGCGGGTATGGCAGTTTACCTGGCCAGCGACGATGCCTCATTCTGCTCGGGCTCGATCATGGTGGTCGATGGCGGCGAGTCTATCCTGCACAACATCGGGTCGTATTTCTAGCTGATCGATCGTCCTTCGTCACGGACCTGGTACTTCTCCAGGGCAGCGTCGAACGCCCGCTGGAGATCGACCCCGGTGCTATTGGCGATGCAGACGAGCGTGAACAGGGCATCGGCCAGCTCGCCGCCAATCTCGGCCTGCTCCTCGTCGGGCTTCACACGTTTGGGGCCGTGCACCTGATTGACGGCGCGCGCAACCTCCCCGACCTCCTCGACCAGCCGGGCGAGATTGGCGAGCGGCGGCCAGTATTGGCCATTCCAGTAGCGGGCGGCCCACTCGTCTACCTGAGCCTGAACAACGGTCAACGGCGGCATCGTCACCTTCGCTCCCTCCCACGGCATTGACAGACCCGGATAGCGGGTTGACAATGCGCGCTCGGACAGTACCCAATTGTGCAGCGGTGCGTGGATATATCTGCGTCAGCGTCTGGAGCGCACATGACCGCCTTCTCTTCTGCCTACGACGCCGATCTCCCGATCCCCGACGACGAGACGACAACGCAGCAGGCGCGTCCGCGCCGCGACGCTAGCCCGCCGGCCGATCAACCGGCCTCGGTTGGCTCACGCTGGCTCTCGATTGACCAGGCCTGCCAGATGCTTGGTGTCGATCCATCCACGCTTCGGCGCTGGTCTGACAGTGGCAAGGTGCCGGTGTTTCGCACCCCCGGCGGCCACCGACGCTATGCCGAGGATGATCTGAAGGCGATCGTTACCGGCGACCCGCAGCGTAGTGGCATCAACCGACGGGTGTTGACCAATCGCTCGATGTCGGCCTACGAGCACGACTACCTTGCGCAGGCCCGCACCCGGGCCTGGTATCGCGCCTATGACCCGCGCACGCTCGATGAGATGCGTCCGCTCGGGAGGCGCATGGTCGACCTCACCATCCGCTATATCAGCGGCCGCGGCGACCGCGAATCCCTCCTCGATGAGGGGCGTGACCTGGGGCGAGAATATGGCTACTACTCGGCGCGGGTTGGCCTTTCGACCGCTGACGCGCTGGAGGCGTTTCTCTTCTTTCGCACACCAGTGATTCAGACGGTTTCTGGCCAGATCCTCGACGAGCATCTGTCGAGCCAGCGCGCATCGCGCATTTCGGGCGATCTCACCCACTTTATGGACCAGGTGCTCGTCGCAACAGTCCGCGCTCACCAGGCATACGGTGGGGGAGACTGAGCGCCGAATACCGTCGGCCAGCGAGCAGCTAGCGGACGTGCAACTGGCGCGGCCGGCCGGCCCAGAAGCTGTGCAGCTCGCGCACGTTGCCCGCCCATCCCCGCCGAAGCGCCATGAAGCGCAGATCGGAGACAGTGGCAGACCGTCGATCGGTCAGGAAGACGTAGTGGCCGCTGCCTTCGCCCGGGCCGAGGTGCGGGAAGAGTTCGCCCTCGTTGTAGAAATCGATCACAGCGCCGGAGATATCGATGTAATAGCCGCTGAGTGGCACGATCGAGCCACCGAGGCAGGTCGAGGCGGGGTCGATTGGCGCGCCGCGATAGGCGTCATAGTCGAAGGTGTATGTGCTCGAAAACGGATCCATCGTAATCGCCAGCCGAAATTCGTTCGGCGCAGTCAGCTTGGCGATCTCATCAATAGCGGGCTTGGGGTTGCTCACAGGCGTGTCTGACATCGGGCTTCTCCTCCATGGTCTGGCCAGGCTCGACAGCGCGCGGCGCTCCGTGCTACACCTCTTCGAAAGTATCGCCGAAACGCGGGGGGAATAGTGGGGTCAGATACGACGCGCAAGCCGGCGAGCGGATTCTACTACGGCTGGGTGATTCTGCTCGTTTCCTGGATGCTGATGTTCTTCACGGCCGGCCTGTCGCAGGCGTTCGGGATCTTCCTCAAGCCGATGACCGAGGATTTCGGATGGGACAGGTCGTCGTTTGCGCTGGCGATGTCGCTCTTCGCCATTGTCTCGGCGCTCGTGCCACCGTTTGCCGGCCGGCTGGCGGACCGTTACGGCCCGCGGCTGGTGCTGACGGTCGGCGCGCTGCTCAATGGTATCGGCATGATCCTGATGGCGTTCACCTCGAGCCTCTGGTACGCCTACCTCATCTACGGTGGCGTCATTGGTCTGGGATTTGGCGTCGCGGGGCAGTCCACGAATGCGGCGCTGCTGGCGCGCTGGTTCGTCAAGCGACGGGGTATGGCGCTCAGCGTCTCGTCAACCGGCCTTGGCATGGGCCAGCTTGTTCTGCTGCCGCTGGCGACGTTGCTGATCATCAACTTCTCGTGGCGCATATCGTTCATCGTCATCGGGTCGATGTCGCTGGTGATGGTTCCGATCTGCTTCTTCGTGCTGCGTCGCCCCGAACCGCCCGACGGGCATCACGAAGCTGACGATTCCGTCGCCGTCAGCGAGTTGCCCGAGACCGCCTGCCTGGCGGCCGAGCTGATTCGCCGCGACACACAGGCTGCCTTTCGGAGTCGCGCCTTCTGGCTGCTGATCGGCGGCTTCATGGGTTGCGGCTTCACCATCTACCTGCTCATGACGCATGTCGCCGCGTTGGCGACCGACCGGGGCATCTCCGCAACACAGGCGGGCACCGCGCTTGGCCTGGTCGGGGGCACGAGCCTCGTCTCCGGCGTCATCGTCGGGTCACTCTCCGACCGGATTGGGCGGAAGCATCTGCTGGCGGGGCTCTATTTGCTACGCGCCGCCTCGGTTGTCGTTCTCATGGGCGCCCACAGCACCGAGGCGCTGTATCTGTTCGCGGTGATGTTCGGTCTCTCGCGGGCCAACGGGGCGCTCGTATCAGCCGCTGTGATTGATCTCTACGGGCGTCGGGCTGTCGGGTCGATCCTGGGCTATACGACGATGTTCCACCAGCTCGCGGCCGCGCTGGGCGCGTTCGCCGGCGGGCTTGCCTATGACCTGACCGGCTCGTACAACCTGGCGCTCGCGCCATGCGTTGTCTTGCTGCTGGCCGGCAGCGCCGCCAGCCTGATGATCGACGAGCGCCGACCTTCGGCCAGTCGCCGTCTCCAGCCTGCGCCGGCCTGAGCAGACCGCGACTTGCTATAATTGGAGGTCGCTTTACGACCCGCCGGCATGCGGCTCCAGACGTCGCGCCGCGCCGTTCCGGATGAGGGAGGACGATCGCGATGGCCGGACATTCCAAATGGTCTCAGATCAAGCGTCAGAAGGCCGCGAACGACCACAAGAAGGGTCAGATCTTCTCGAAGCTCGCGCGCGAGATCTACGTCGCGGTGCGCGAGAGCGGCCCCAGCCCGGACCTCAACGTGCGACTGCGATTCGCGATGGAGCGCGCCAAGCGTGAGGGCATGAGTGGCGATACCGTCGAGCGGGCGATCGCCAAGGGGAACGGCGCCAGCGCCGATGGGCTCGATTACCAGACCGTGTTCTACGAGGGCTATGGCCCCGGGGGAGTGGCCGTCATGGCGGTCGCGCTGACTGAGAACCGCAACCGGACCGCGGCCGAGGTCCGCCAGGCGTTCAATCGCCACGGCGGCGCGCTGGGCGAGACTGGCACCGTTGGCTGGCAGTTCGACACCATCGGTCAGATCGTCGTCATCGCAGGCAATCAGGATCCGGACGAGATCGAGCTGCAGGCGATCGAGGCCGGCGCGACCGATGTCAGCAGCGAGGACGGCGAGGTCACGATCATCACCGAGGCGGCCGAGGTCAACGCTGTCGCCGAGACGTTGCGCGCCGTCGGCCTCGATGTCGAGGCAGCCGACGTAACCCGCGTCCCACAGAATCAGGTGGAGATCGAGGGCTCGCAGGCGCAGACTGCGATGAAGCTGCTGGAGGCGCTCGAAGACCTGGAAGACGTCCAGGAGGTGTATACCAACGCCTCGTTCTCCGAGGAAACCGCCGCGGCCTGACATGTGCTTCTCGACGATCGTGAGGCCGCAGCGAACAACACGTTCGCCGTCGCTAATCCCCGAATTCCCCCCTGACTTCCCCACGCCCGACCGCTAGACTGGGAGGCTCACGCCACTTGTTGCGCGTCGGTGGGCAGCGGAGATGATTGGGACCGCCGTGAACGACTCCAGTTCCGAGAACACGACGGCGAGGGTGAGTCCACCTGCGCACCCGCGCGGTCTGCATTCGAACGCCCGGACGAGCGAGGTCCGGCGCGTTCTTGCCACTATCCTCGTGCTCAATTTCCTCGTTGCCGCGGCGAAGATCACCTTCGGGACACTGACCGGGTCGCTGGCGATTGCGGCGGACGGGTTTCACTCCATCATGGACGCATCGGGGAATGTCGTTGCTCTGATCGGCCTGGCGGTATCCGCCCGCCCGCCCGACCCGAACCATCCCTACGGGCACCATCGATATGAGACGTTGACCTCACTCGGAATCGCCGCAGTGATGCTGCTCGGGCTGTTCCTGCTCGTTCAGCAGGCATGGGACCGGTTACACGCCGGCGGCGCGCCGGTGGTCTCGGCTGCCAGCTTCGTCGTCATGCTTGTCACATTGGCAATCAACATAACAGTCACGATCTGGGAGCGCCGAGTTGGACGGAGGCTATCGAGCAGCCTGCTGATGGCCGATGCGCGTCACACGGCGAGTGACATCTACGTGTCGGTGTCGGTTATCGTTGCGCTGATCGTTGTCCGGATGGGGATCGACTGGGCTGACGCGGGGATCACCTTTCTGATTGCTATGGCGATTGCCTGGGGCGCCTGGGAGATCGTCCGCGACGCGACCTTCGTCCTCAGCGACGCCGTTGCTGTCGAGCCGGAGCAGATTGCTGCGACAGCGATGTCTGTTCCCGGCGTTGAGGGGACACACAACATCCGATCTCGCGGCGGTGAAGGCTGGACCTGGGTTGACCTCCATATCCAGGTGGATCCGTCGATGACCGTCGACGAGTCGCACACGATCGCCAGTGTCGTCGCGCGGGAGGTCGAGGCGGCGGTTGGGCCGCCGGCCGATGTCACCGTTCACGTCGAGCCGGCCGATGAGGGGCATCTGGGTGAGGAACGTGGCCACGACCCCTACGCGGCGGGCGGGCACTAAGAGCCTGTTGCGAGCGCTCATCGTGCTGCTGGGCGCGATGGTGCTGCTCGTCAGTTGCGCCAGAGGTGGGGGCGAATCGACCGATCCCACCGCGTTGCCGGCCACCGACACCGCGCCGCCAACCCCGACGGCCCACGGGGCAACGCAACCGGCGGTCACTATCCCGCCCTCGCCGACTCGCGCGCCGA
>CALMXF010000006.1 GCA_937870985.1 uncultured Chloroflexota bacterium | reverse complement strand
GGGCCAGTCAGTGCCAGCGCGAGGGTCGCCAGTCCGGCGAGATACGCGACGACCTGCCAGTCTGGCGGCACGGGCCGGCCGGCCTTGGCAGCTGAACGGTATGCCACGAGGTAGCCCGCCGCGGCCGCTACGAGCAGCGGGGTGAGCAATGGGTCTGCTCGCCACGCCAACCACCAGTTACCGTGAAGCTCCCCGGCGTGCAGCAGGGTGATCAACATGGACGCCCCCGGATCATGGATTACACGTGTCGCATCTCGCAAGAGTGTCGCTCAATTGCGCCGCTTTGTCACGCTTGCAACCCGCGACGCCGAGGCGGTTGCGGCCCGACGTGGAGCAAGCAGCGCCTGGCTACTGTTGCGTCAGAGGCACCGTGAGCACCGTTTGCAGCGCGCCGTCGGCGACCAGTAGCGAGGCGCCGCTCGGCGCGACCACGACGCCGAATGGCTGGCGGAGCACTCCGACTCCAATCGTTGCGCCGGCCGTGCCGTTGGCGTCAAACGACACGACCGCGCCGTTTGTCGAGGTCGTCGCATAGACGACGCCGTTCGGGCCGACTGCCAGCCAGGGCTCGAAATACTGTAGCCCGACCCATTGTGGAACCTGCCAGGCGCCCAACCAACGGCCGTTGGCGTCGAAACGGGCAATCCGGCTATTGTGCGAATCCGCTACGAGGACGGCGCCATCTTCCGCGACGGCGATCCCGACTGGTTCACGAAGCTGGCCATCGCCGTTCCCAGCGCCACCGAACGCACGGATGAACGTCCCCTCTGCGTCGAACACCTGGACGCGCTCGTTGCCGGTATCGGTGACATAGACGAGCCCCTCGTGGATTGCGATCCCTCGTGGGCCATAGAACGAACCTGTCTGCTGCTGTGCGTCGGGGCTGTCCTGAAGGTCAACGAATTGGCCCCATGCTCGTAGCGGCGAGCCATCAGCGTTGTAGACGACGATGCGATGGTTCCAGGTGTCCGCAACATAGATCGAGCCGTCGGGGGAGATAGCGATTCCGGCCGGCCCGCCGCCGCCAGCCGCGGTGTTGAGTCCAAGCTGCCCTGGCCCCGAGCCATTTGTTCCGATTGCGCGGACGAATGAACCGTCCGAGGAATATTCCTGGATGCGGGCGTTGCGTGAATCGACGACATAGATCGAGCCATCCGCGCCCACCGCAACGCCCCGAGGACCGTTGAGCTGCCCCTCCGCCGATCCTGCTCCAACGCGATCGAAGAGATTGAACGGTCCGGTGGCTTGAAAGAAGGTGTTGGCGATGTCGGGTGTTGCCAGCACCTGGAATGTCGTTGCGGCCGGCTTGTGGTCGAGTTTCCGCGTGATCATGAAGCCTGCGAAGTGTCGCCAGTCGTCGGGATTGACGATCCCGGTCGCTAGCCCGGCCCAGTCGGGCGATTCCCAGGCAGGGGCGAGCTCGTGCCCGTACTGATACGACTGACCACGCAGACCCGGCGTGACGACCGCGGCGTCACGCGAGCCATCGAGAATGACGACCTGGACATCAGCCGGTGGTGATTCAGTCTCCGGATCGAAGAAGGTGAGATTCGGGTAATCGCGGAAATACCACGCAAACGGTTGCTCGACGGCGACGTCGACGGCGATCCGCAGACCGTGGCCGCCGGCCGGGTCGCGTGAATCGCGCTGGGCCATTGTCATGTCACGGGAGAGGCGTTCCAGACGCCCGACAACGATGGGGATGTCCGCAGATAGCGCATGTGATGCCAGTGGATCACCGGGGTTGCCGGGCCGCTCGGACGCGGCTAGCACGCTCGAGCGTACTGTGAGCCCGCCGAGCACCAGCAACGCTGCCGAGAGGATGATCACGATGCGATCGCCCTGGATGCGCCGGCCGATCGTCGAGAGCGCGAACGCAAGCGGCACCACAGCGACCAGCACCAGGAGCACAAAGCGCATCAGCCAATCGAGTGTCTGCGAACCTGGCCCGCCACTCAGCAGCCCGAACATGCTGAGGATCGCCGCGAACATCAGTAGTGCGGCCACCACGTACAGCGTCGCCGGCCCGCGCCGGTACTCACCCCAGGGGAGCCGCGCCACGAGGTATGCTGCGCCGATCGCTCCCAGCAACGTCAGCGGCACGATCACCACGACCCACGATGCCAACGTCCCCGCCCCAAACAGTGACGCGAACGCGAAAGCGATCGCTGCCCAGATCGTCGCGGCGCGAGTCAACGGCTGATCGCGTGTTGTGATGATTGCAACCGCGCCGAGGACGAGTAGCAGCGGTTCGTTGAGGATCAGATTGAAGGCCGGCATGTGCGCGAGTGAACCGATCTCGCGAAGGTGTGCGCTCCAGAGTTGGTCGAAAAGCTCGCGGAGCGAGGCAGTGAAACTGCCCGGCCGGGTCAATAGCACTGTCGTCGTGAGTATCAGTGTCGCCAGCGCGGCCACCACCGCCGCTAGATTCAGCGGCGCGCGACGCGTGGTTGAGCTACCGATTGCGTTCGCGACGAGTCGTGCTCCAAGCCACGCGATGCCAGCGGCGACGATCCCGAACGGGTGACTCAGCGTCATCATCGCGAGGGATATGCCTGCCAATATCGACCAGCCGATACCGTCGCCTGACCTGCCGCGGATCGTGGACAACAGGATGAGCATCGTGCCGAGTGCGACCAACGCCGCGCCGTCCACTGTGCGCGCGGCGACGATGAGCGTTGGGGACAATGCCGCCAGCACAAGTCCGCTCGCCGCGACCTGCCAGCCAAGGTGACGAACGAACGCTAGCCAGACCAGCGTCGCTGCGATTCCAGCTGCTGCGAAGCCCACCCGGACGACGGCGTCGTTTGCGCCCCCCGCGAACATGGCAAGCGCGGCCCACTCGACTGTTGTCGCAACTCCGTGGAGGTCTACCGCGGCCGTTTCTCCACGCACCAGCCGGTAGGCATCCGTCGCGGCGTTGGCGCCTGTGATCGAGAGTGGCCACCGGTCCAACCCGGCCAGCCGGAACAGGGTTGCGGCGACGATGGCGATGCCGGCCAGCGCCCAACGGCCGGCGGCAAACGGCAGATCGATCGCCCGGTCGAGTACGGTCGTCTCCAACGGCTCGGGCTCCCGGATATCGTCGTCCAGCGCGAGATCACGGCTCAAGCGGTCGATGCCCTTTCATCACCTAGTAGCGAATCGCGTTCCAGGTCGTCAACAGGTCATTGCGTATGTAGACGCGGAAGTTGTATGAGCCGATCGGCGCCCACAGCTCCCGAAACGCCACGAGGCGAAACATCTTCGCCTGCTCGGCGGGATCGCGCATCCCCCAGACCGAATGCCAGACACTGCCGACGACATCACCAGCGGTGAACGGACCCTTCTGGTCTGTCTGATAGTTCTGCCGGCTCGCGTTGTTCAGCTCCGGCGCGATCGCGAACTTGCGATAGGTTTCGTCTTCGGGGAACCACCACCGCATCGCATATTCGGTATAGGTGTAGCCCGAGAGCATCTGCAGGTTCTCGGCCGTCAGGTTGTCGTTCGCGATCAGAACGACTGGCGCATCCGGCGTCTGGGAGATCGTCGTGCCGAAGTAGTGGCGGTTAGGGTAGTTGCGAAGATACCACTGAAATGGCCATGACGTGCCGGAATCGTACGAGACCACCATGTCCTTACCGCCGGTCAATTCGCGTGAGAGTGTCCCGATGTCGGACATGACACGCGTGACATCCGGCGAGGTCTGGACATAGATAAGCATGTCCTTCGGGGTGTCGCCTTCCTGATAAGACATCCGGAAGCCGACATG
>CALMXF010000005.1 GCA_937870985.1 uncultured Chloroflexota bacterium | reverse complement strand
CTGCCCGCGCACTACGCCGCGTTCGAGCGTCAGCCGCTGGCGTCAGCAACTGCCGTGATCCGCGACGCGCTGCTCGGCGAGATGCCGGCTGGCCCGATCACCGGGGTCGCGCCAGTCGTGTCCCTCGACGCCGCGCCGCTCAACCCGGAGGTGGAGGAGTAGACGCGACGACGACCTCAAGCCCACCCCCTCCGCCCGGCCCGCGAGCGCCTGATGGTGACAGCGGTCAACCTCGGCCCCTTGCGCTGACGAGCCGGGTTGGCGGAGATTCGCCACTGTTGTGGCGACGATTCGCCGCGTAAATGGCGAGTTCTGCGTTGACAGGCCCAAACGCTACTTCATAGCATGTCTCGAAGGCGTTAGTTCGGTGATCTGCAAAGCATTGACGCATGACCGGAGGGCACCATGCTATTCATGAGGCTACGTGCCAAGCTCGCCACCAGACGAACTGGCCGAGCGAAGTTAGCTCCGCGCCTGATTCACATCATCTTTTCGGCAGCCATTATCAGCATGTGGCTCACGTTACCGTCAACGGTTGATGCGGCGAACACGGCGACGTGGTGCAAGTGGCCGTGGCCATGGCCGACTACCGTCAATTACGAAATCGTCTCGTCCCACTTCACGGCCGACCATGTCAATCGCATTCAGTACGGTGGCAATACGTGGTCGGAAGGCAATTTCAACCTTGTCCTCCAACGGGATCTATACGGGTCAAGACCGAATAAGGTGGTCAAAGGTAATCCTGATCCATCGCGGCCGAACGTGATCGCGAGAACCGCCGTGGGCGTGATCGACTGCCATATTGATCCTTCGCCACAACCATATCGCACCATTACCCAAATCACGACGACGTTTCATAACAACGTGAATTGGTACAGCGACTGTCTGGCCGCTGGCCCTACGTACTGCCAAACAAACAATATGCACGATCTGCATAATGTTGCAGCTCATGAGTTCGGCCACTGGTTCTTCCTTCTGGATACGTATGACTCAGCGGATTCCGCCGATACTATGTATGGATGGATTTCATTCGGGGAGACACTGAAACGAACCCTGAACTGGCACGATCGGCATCAGGCTTGGGTTATGTACGGCTGCAGGAACGGCGGCTCGACGTACTGGTGCTAGACATGTAGTCATCGGTGCCGTGCCGAAGGGAGATGCGATTCCATGTTCGCTCGGTCATTGGTTCTGATCGGCCTGGCACTGGTGATCACCGCATGCGGGGAAACTAGCCCGGAGGCCGAACGCCTAAACGGCGCGGGTGCTGAGCAAGCAGCACCAACGGCAACAAACACGCTCGATGTGGAACTGAGAGAGGGCGAGTGCATCGTAACTGGCGTGTCGATCGCGATGATCCCCGACATCGCGTCGCTCGCCTGGGCGTCGGACCAGATCGTCGGCGGCGAGATCCTGCGCGCGCACCCGACAACGCCCGATCCTCGTGACGCACGATTGCCGCTCCACACGGACTTCGATATCAAGGTCGAATCGTACGTCCGTGGCCAGCCGATCGACACGCTGACGATCCGGCAGCCGGGCGGCGAGATCCCCGGCGGCTGCGCCGATCCGATGGGCCAGCTCAAGCTGGCGCCCGGCGACCACTTCCTGCTCTTCCTCGACCGCGACGAGCGAACCGAGTTTGGCGATGCCTACCTCGTCGTCGGCGAGCGGCAGGGCTACTGGCGGCTGACCGACGACGACATGTTTACCGACCTGCCCGCGCACTACGCCGCGTTCGAGCGTCAGCCGCTGGCGTCAGCAACTGCCG
>CALMXF010000004.1 GCA_937870985.1 uncultured Chloroflexota bacterium | reverse complement strand
GGGCAGAGGATGACAAGGTGCGGGTAGGCTGCCAACCTGACACTTTATCCTAGTCGGAACACAGAGTCGTCGACAGCAGTGATCCTGTCATTCTGAGCCGCAGCGAAGAATCCGTTCCTCCCCGTCGGCTGCGACCGAACGCAGGGGGCCGGATCCTTCACTCCGTTCAGGATGACAAAGAAATGGGAGGCTGCCGGCCTGACATATTCACTCCGGTCGACTACTGAGAATGACGGGGGATGGCGCAGACTGCTGACTCCAAATGTCATGCGGGCTCAGACATTCGATATGTTGACACACAGGGGGTGTCGCTAACGCACACTTGATATACGTCACTATGGTCGTGACGAGCTGGAGTTGGGAGCATGGCCTGATACGCCGGTGAATTGCCGGCTACCGCAATTTGTTGAAGAGTTGCTCGGCCTCGGTCTCGGTGAACGCGCGGTATGACTCGGTCCGGATATTCCCCGTGCCGGCGAGCTGCAGAAGTGACACCGATAGCGTTTCCTCATCCGGCGCTTCGACCACGGCCATCAGATCGTACGGGCCGGTCGTCCACCAGATCCCCTTGAATATCGCCCCTGCTGGCTCGAACATTGCCTTTGCCTGCCGATATCGGGTGACGCTATCGGCAGCTGCCCTGACCCCCTGATCTGTCCAGTGCATGAGTATGACGTAGGTAGGCATGCTGGCTCCCTTGTGCAAGCGGCCATGCTCCCGGGAACACACCCACTCTACACCCGCCGCTGGGCCTGTCAACGCCATATCATCTGACATCGTTGTCAGCAGCGGAGAGCGTCCCGTATCCTGTCGCCCCAGGCCTATTGCATGAACAGAGATGGCAGCCAGCGATGCAACCAGCCCCGCGCGCCGACGATGAGTCGGTTGAGATCGAGAGCGTACTGCCCGAAGACGATCGCATCCAGCCGCCGGCACATACCCGCGCGCACGCGAACCTGCCTGACCCCGAGGCCGAGTTCGCCCGCGCCGCGGCAGACCCGCAAGGCTTCTGGGCGGAGGTCGCCCAGGATTTCGACTGGTTCCGGCCATGGGACACGGTCCTGACTGGTGATTATCCCCACCACCGCTGGTTCGATGGCGCGCAGGTAAACATCACCGTCAACGCGCTCGATCGCCATGCGACGGGGCCACGAGCGAACAAGGTCGCCTACATCGCGCTCGGCGAAGATGGCAGCGAGCGGGTCGTCACTTACCGCCAACTGCTGCGGCTGGTCAACCGATTTGCGAACGTCTTGCGCTCGCGCGGCGTCTCGATCGGCGATCGGGTCGTCATCTACATGCCGTTGTCGCTGGAGGGCATTGTCGCGATGCTTGCCTGCGCGCGGATCGGCGCGATCCACAGCGTCGTCTACGCCGGCCTCGGCGTTGGGGCGCTGCGCGATCGGATCGTAGACGCCGAGGCGCGCGTCATCGTCACGGCCGATGTCGGCTACCGGCGCGGCGCACCGACGCCACTCAAGCCGATGGTGGACGACGCCATCGCCGGGCTGGACCAGGTCCGCCACATCATCGTCTGGCGGCGTGAATCTCCACGTTGTGAGCTGACCGACGAGCGCGAACACGATTTCTACGAGCTGCTGAACAACGCCAGCCCGGATTGCCGCGCCGAGCCACTCGATGCCGAGCATCCGCTCTACGTGCTCTACACCTCGGGGACGACCGGCCGGCCGAAGGGTGTCGTCCACGTCCACGGCGGCTATATGGTCGGGACCACCTACCACCTGCGGACGTTCTGGGATATCAAGGAGGACGACGTCTTCTGGTGCATGTCCGACATCGGTTGGGTCGTCGGTCACTCGTACATCGTCTATGCGCCGCTGGTGCTTGGCGCGACAACGGTCTTCCGCGAGGGATCCCCCGATTTCCCACACCCGGCCATTGCCTACGAAGTAATCGAGAAATACGGCGTTTCGGTGCTGTTTACTGCGCCAACCGCGATCCGGATGCTGATGAAGTTCGGCAGCGACGCCCCAGCCCGCTACGATCTGCGCTCGCTGCGGTTGGTGACCTGCGCTGGTGAGCCGCTGAATCCCGAAGCCTGGCGCTGGGCCTATCGCGAGCTGTGCGGCTACGGCGAGCACGCCTGGCTGATCGACAACTGGTGGCAAACCGAGCTTGGCGGGCCGACGATCGCGACCTTGCCGGCGATGGCGGCCAAGCCGGGCGCGGCTGGCAAGCCACTGGCCGGCGTTGTCGCCGATATCGTGGATCGGGCGGGAAACCCGGTTGCCGATGGCGTCGGCGGGCTGCTCGTGCTGCGCCAGCCGTTCCCGCACATGTATCGAGCCGTTTATAACGACCCCGAACGCTACGCGCGCGACTGGTCGGTCGTGCCGGGCGTCTACACCAGCGGTGACGTCGCGTTGCGTGATGCCGACGGCTACATCACGGTCCTCGGTCGGGCCGACGACGTGATCAACGTGGCAGGGCACCGGATCGGGACGGCCGAGGTCGAGAGCGCGCTGGTCAGTCACCCTCAGGTGGCCGAGGCGGCCGTGATCGGCAAGCCGGACGAGGTCAAAGGGCAGGCGGTCAAGGCGTTCGTCACGCTACGGGCTGGGAACACACCGTCGGACGAGGTGCGCGCCGCGCTGGTCGAGCACGTCCGCCACATCTGCGGCCCGATCGCCACGCCCGCCGAGATCGAGTTCCGTGAGCGCCTGCCCAAGACTCGCTCGGGCAAGATCATGCGTCGCCTGCTCAAGGCCGAGGAGCTGGGCGTCGACCCCGGCGACCTGACGACGTTGGAGGAGTAGAGAGGCTGGCCCTCATCGCTGCCCAGAGGGCTCCCGCCCCCTCTCCCAATGCTGGGAGAGGGGGTGTCGCGTGGCTTACGTGCTGGTTACCAGTAGCGATCTCGACAACCCAATCGAGACAAGACCCCCTCTCCCAAAGTTGGGAGAGGGGGCAGGGGGGTGAGGGCCTCCCCCTCCCTACCTGACCACGAAGTTGATCAGGCGGCGAGGGACGTAGACTTCCTTGACGACTGTCTTGCCATCCAGATGCTCCGCCACACGTTCGATGCCACGGGCAGCTGCCAGCGCGGTGGGCTCATCGGCGGCTGGAGAGAGGCTGACGTGGCCGCGGACCTTGCCATTGACCTGGACGACGATCTCGATCGTGTCCTCGGCGGCCAGCTCCTCGCTCCACACCGGCCAGGCTTGGGTATGCACCGAGAACGGCTTACCCAGCTTCTCCCACAGCTCTTCGGAGATATACGGCGCGCCGGGCGCCAGCAGCAGTGCCAGCGTCTCGATCGCCTCGCGCCATGCGGCAGTTGACGCAACGGCGGTGTCCTTCTGGCGCATCAGCTCGTTCACGAACTCCATCAGATGGGCGACCATCGTGTTGAACGAGAACGACTCA
This sequence comes from uncultured Chloroflexota bacterium, assembly GCA_937870985.1. Classification (GTDB taxonomy): domain Bacteria; phylum Chloroflexota; class Chloroflexia; order Thermomicrobiales; family CFX8; genus JAMLIA01. Next base: position 5,728 of record CALMXF010000004.1, on the reverse strand, counting down.
ATATCGCGGGTGACGACGCGGATCGTCTGGTGGGTGACTCGGCGCAGTTGGCGGGTAGCGCCGTCCTCGCGCGCCTCGGCCGGGTTTGCCATCGTCTCGTTCGCGACCGTCCAGACGCGGTCCAGGAACCGCTGCGGGCCGGCAATGCCACGCGAGTTCCACGGGCCACCGAGATTCCATGGCCCCAGGAACATCAGGAACAGCCGGACCGTATCAGCGCCCAGCTCGCTGACCAGCTCATCGGGATCGACGACGTTGCCGCGGCTCTTGGACATCTTCTCGGTGTCTTCGCCCAGGATGATGCCCTGATTGAACAATCGCAGGAACGGCTCGTCGTGATCGACCAGCCCCATGTCGCGAAGAGCCTTGGTGAAGAAGCGCGCGTAGAGCAGGTGCATCGTCATGTGCTCGACACCGCCGGTGTACTGATCCAGCGGCGTCCACTGGGCAACCCGCGCAGGGTCGATCGGCCCGTCTTCCTTGTGCGGTGTCAGGTAGCGATACCAGTACCACGACGAGTCCATGAAGGTGTCCATCGTGTCGGTCTCGCGCCGGCCCGGCCCGCCGCACGACGGACAGTTGACATTCACGAATCGCTCGTCCGACTTCAGTGGCGATTCGCCCGTCGGGCTGAACTGTGAATCCTCCGGCAGGACGACCGGAAGATCCTCTTCCGGCACTGGCACGACACCGCACCGGTCGCAGTAGATAATCGGGAACGGTGTGCCCCAGTAGCGCTGGCGCGAGATCAGCCAGTCGCGCAGTCTGTAGATCACTTCGCCTGCGCCGGCGTTGTGCTCCTCGAGCCAGTCGATCGTCGTTGCGATTGCAGCGCCACCAGGCGTGGTGCTCAGCGGGCCAGAGTTGATCATCTCGCCATGATCGCTGTGAAAGGTGATATCGGGTTCGGCGGTAAAGAACGGGATGTTGCGAAGGATCTCCATCGCCGTCCGGCCGGCGCCGGTGCGCTCGACGATCGCACGGTCCGAGTCGACACTCTCCAGCTCGATGGTCTTGTCCTCGAAGATGACGCCGGTGCGCGCGCCAGCGTAGGGAACCCACTGGCCGGTCTTCAGCTCAGCACGGACCATCGATGTGAACTCCGTCATCTGGCGGCCGCTCAACGAAACATGAAATTCACCGCCGGCCTCGGTCGCGGTGACCTTCAGCGTTCCCAGCGCGTGCTGGAAGCTGGCGCGGTCGCCAACGGCTGCGAACGGCACAACCACGCGCACTTCGCCATCGAGCCGGCGGATGACCGGGATGATCGGCAGGCCGAACTTCAGCGCGAAGTCGAAGTCGCGTTCGTCGTGAGCCGGGACGGCCATGATCGCGCCGGTGCCGTAGGTGATCAAGACATAGTCGGCGATCCAGACAGGCACGCGCTCGTTGTTCACCGGGTTGATCGCGTAGCCGCCAGTGAAGACGCCGGTCTTCTCCTTCTCGGTGGACTGCCGGGCGATCTCTGATTCGCGAGCCGTCTGCGCCTGGTAGTCGGCTACGGCCCCACGCTGCTCATCGGTGGTCAGCTTCTCGACCAGTGGGTGTTCGGGGGCGAGCACCATGAACGTTGCGCCCCAGAGCGTGTCGGGCCGGGTGGTGAAGACCTCGATCGGATCGCCGTGCTCGGTCGTGAAGGTCACCCGCGCGCCTTCGGATCGACCGATCCAGTTGCGCTGCATGATCTTGCCGCTCTCGGGCCAGACGACGCCGGGGTACTCCAGTAGCTCGTCGGCATACTTGGTGATCCGGAAGAACCACTGCTCCATCTGGCGCTGGTAGACCTCGGCGCCGCACCGCTCGCAACAACCGTCGACGACCTGCTCGTTGGCCAGCACGGTCTGATCGTTCGGGCACCACCAGACGTTCTGCTTCTTGCGGTAGGCCAGCCCGTTCTCCAGGAACTTCAGGAAGAACCACTGGTTCCACTTGTAGTACTCGGGCAGACAGGTGACGACTTCGGCGTCCCAGTCGAACATCGTGCCCATGCTGCGCATCTGAGCGCGCATGTTCTCGATGTTGGACAGGGTCCACTTGGTCGGGTGGATGTTGCGCTTGATCGCCGCGTTTTCGGCTGGCAGCCCGAACGCATCGAACCCCATTGGGAAGAAGACGTTGTAGCCCTGCATCCGCCGATAGCGCGCGGCAGTATCGGACGGCGTCATCGCGTACCAGTGGCCGATGTGCAGATCGCCACTCGGGTAGGGGTACATCGTGACCGCGTACCATTTCGGCCGGGAGTCATCCTCCAGATCGGTGCGGTAGAGGCCGGTCTTCTCCCAGATATCGCGCCATTTCGCTTCGACTGAGACCGGATCGAAACGTCCGGGCCGGGTCGCGCGGCCGGCCGCGCCATGTGTCGTGCTCATTTCGGGTCACCTTCCTGGTCAGCCGATCGCTTCAACAGACCATGCTCGCCGTCGAACGGCCGATCCGTTCCGACGGCTCGGCAAGGAACCCGGCACGCCGGATGCCACGCGCAGAATCACCGGAGCCAGCCATCGGCTGCCTCGTCGGTCGTCTCACGCAGGTGAATCCGGACATCTCGTCGCCCCGCCTTCCAGAACCACGTCGTCCTGCCGTGAGCGAGAAAAAGCAACGAGCCTTCCGCCCGGTCAGGGACGAAAGGCTCGGCTTCCGCGGTACCACCCTGCTTGGCCGGTCCCGCGTCATCCATGTGGGTGGAGCTGCGGGGACTCGAACCCCGTACCTCAACACTGCCAGTGTTGCGCTCTCCCGGATGAGCTACAGCCCCATGACGATACGTGAGGCCGGCCCGCTTGGAGGCCTGATAACGGAGGCTACCCGGCGATGGCTCCTGGACGAGTTCGACCGCTCTGCCGCCTCACACCAACCGGCGGCTCGCTGTGTTCGGTCTACTGCTCCCGATCAATGCCACGCTCGTGCCACGGTCTCCCGTGAACCCGCTAATAATACCGAGCGGCTGACAACCCGTCAAACTTCGTCGTCGTTGCGTGGATGATAGAGTGCGCAAGCACGAAAGGACGAGGACATGGCCGAGGCATCCGCGACGACTGACCAGATCCAGACGATCGGCGAGCGAGTCCTCGCCCGGCTGGATAGCACCAACATCGCTCGTGAACGGGCGCTGGCCGAAACGCGCCAGATCGTGCGGATGAGCGCCAATGCGATCCGCGCCGTACATCGCAACGACTTCGCCGAGGCGCGCGATCTGCTGGCGAAAGCGCGCGCGATGCAGGACGCGCTGGCCGCCGACCTGCGCGACACGCCGAACATCTACTGGTCGGGCTACGTCCAGGACGCGCAGAAGGAGCTGGCCGAGGCGAACATCGTCCACGGCATCATCTCCGGCAGCGGCGTGCCGGGGCCGGAAGACCTCAACGTCGAAGACGCTGTCTATCTCAACGGTCTGGCCGAAGCCGCCAGCGAGCTGCGCCGCTACATCCTCGACGCCCTCCGCCGCGACCAGCCGGAACGCACCGAGGCGCTGCTGCAGACGATGGACGACGTCTACGGCCTGCTGGTCAGTGTCGATTACCCGGACGCTGTCACCGGCGGACTGCGGCGCACGACGGACATGCTGCGCGGCGTGCTGGAGCGCACCCGCGGCGACCTGACCATCTCGATGCAGCAACGCAGCCTGCTCGCGGCGCTGGACCGGGCGGCCAGCACGCCGACGTAGGGTGGATTCGACACCCCCTCAACGGATGCGCCGCTCGGTGACGCATGCTCTGATACCACGGCTCGCGCGATGCGGGTATCCTTGCCGAGCGCGACGCGGTCCGATCCTGCTGACGACGATACCTGCACCGCCAACGAGCCGAGCGCCGGCGCCATCAGCCCTGCGACCCGCTGGCCGGCCCAACCCGTGGAGAAGTGCCATGATGCGGCGAGGATCCCGGTTGCTGGCGCTGGTCGCCAGCGTGCTGTTTCTGATTGCTTCGGCAAGCCTGCCGGGGAAAGCGAGGGCAGACGATGTCTATGTCGTCTACTTTCCCTGGGTCTCGAACAACGAGACGATCGGTGGGCAAGGGCCGTGGTCGTCGACGCTTGCGATCCACAATCTGAGCAACAATCCCTGCCCCATGTCGGTCTACGTCGTCCAAACCAGCGGCTGGAATAAGACGGCGCAACTCTCGCTCAATGCGGCGTCGACGCGTTCGATCGCAGCATTGTCGCTCGGTGTGCCGAAGCCTGGTTCGCCCGTTCGTCTCGAAGCAACCTGTCCGATTGCCGCGAGCGTCAAGGCATTCGCGCCGGCCACTTCCGCAGCCCCATGGTCGGACGGCGCCGGCATTATCACCGGCTACACCGGGCTGAGCGAGTTTGACATCGCCGCGTCACGCAACGGGCCAGACGCTGGCTGGGTCCTGCCGCTCGTCCAGACCAACACCGGCTGGAACACTCTCGTCACCATCGCGAACCTTGGCACGACGCGGGCTGACGTCACGCTGAATCTCTATGCGACGGGCAACGAGGACGGCGCGGACGGCGCGACACTCTCGCTCCAGCAGGAGATTGCGGCCGGCGGCGTCTGGACGATCGACGCGCAATCCGCGCTCGGCCAGACGGGCTGGGTCGGCTTTGCCCGTATCACAGCAAGCGGGAACGTCGGGGTCATCGCCCGGCGGGTCAAGCCATCGGCGCAGATGGCGATGATCAACGTCGGAGTCGCGACGAGCAGCTTCGCGTCCGGGGCCTATCGATCGGCCGCGCCATTGCTGTTCAACAACTACAACGGGTGGAATACCGGTATCACGTTGGCCAATCCGTCCGCGATTCCCGCGACGGTGACTGTCGAGTACCACGAGGCCGGCGGCGGTTATGTCTCGAATACCGAGGTCATCGTCCCACCCATCTCGATGCAGTACATCTATACACCAGGCTCGGTTGCGCAAGACGGCTTTGTTGGCGGCGCGAATATCCTCAGCAACGTCCCGATCATCTCCTCTATCGACGAGGTGAAGTACGAGACGATCGAGGGGCTGTCCTACATGGCGAACGCCGGTGGACAGAGCGAGGTAACCATCCCGATTGTGTTCCGTGAGAATCCGAAGTACTTGCAACACGACAACTCCGGCATCGCCATCGCGAATCTCGACCCGGCCGCCAGCGTGACGGTTGCCATTGGCTTCCTGTCGCTCTATGGAGCGGATCTGCTGCCGACGCCGATACAGCTGACGATCCCGGCTGGCGGTGTTGGAACGATCTACTTGCCGTTTGTCGACGGACTGCCGGCCGGCACCGTCGCAACCGCGCGGCTGACGACCGCTAGCCCGGCTGGCATCGTCGCAGTCTCGAACGACGTCAATTACACGGTTGCGGGTGACGGCTCGGTCGTCTTCAACGCATGGGGCGCGACAGGGTCGTATATCGCCGGAGGGGCGGGGCAGTGACAGCAGGCAGGACGGACGAGTTCTCTGAGATCGTCGCCGCGTTGAACGCTGGCGATCTGCCAGAGGTATTCGCGTTGATCGAGCGCGAGCTGGCGGGAGACGCCGGCCAGGAACGCCGATACGCGCTTCTGTTGATGCGGGCCAGGCTACGGATGGTCTCCGACGATCCGGGACTGGCGTTCCCCGACCTCGACGATGCGCTGACGCTCGCCGGTTCGACGGGAGGGCAGGCCGCAGTTCTCCAGGCGCGCGCCGAGGCTGCCGAGGCAGTTGGCGAGCTGGATATGGCTCGCGCAGATCTCGAACGCCTGATCGCGACGGTGACCGATCCGACTGACCTGGCGGCAGCC
>CALMXF010000003.1 GCA_937870985.1 uncultured Chloroflexota bacterium | reverse complement strand
TACGGCGCCGGGACCATGATCACCCCCGGGTCGGTTGTGACGTAGAGGTCGGCGTTAGCCAGGCCGAACTGGATCTCGGTGACGATCGCGGTGGCGGAGACCCCGTCGTAGCGCACCCAGGTGAGCCCGTCGTCCTGCGAGACGATCAGGCCGGCCGCCGTGCCAGCGTAGAGTCGCTTGATCTTCGATGGCCCGATCCGGAGAGACAGCACATTCCCTAGTGGATTCCCGGCCGCAGTCGCGCCGGCCGGGGGAGTCTGGACGGGGTCGACCTCGACCAGCGCCTCTGTCTCGGACCAGGTCTGCCCGCCATCGGAGGAGGTGTGGATCGATCCTGCCCCTGCGACGACGATCAGCTCACGAGTGGCGTCCATCCGCGCCTTGCCGTTGGCGGTCAGTAGTATTCCGCCGGCCTCTGGCGTGTGTGGGTCGGTGACATCTACCGCGGACAGCGCGGACGTTCCGACCGGATTGATGCCCAGCACCAGCAACATCGTGCCGATCAGCCGGACATCGACGATAGAGTAGCCTGGCAGCGGGTCGATCCGGCTCCAGGTGTTCCCCGCATTCGTCGAGATGACCAGACTGTTGCAGTCCGCGCCGTAGATCACCTCGTGGTCGTTCGGGTCAAACAGCATCGGCTCGATATTCGTTCCCAGTGTCAGCTGCCGCCAGTGCAGGCCGCCGTCCTTCGATTCCTCCATCGGGACGTCCGGCTCGGGCGGGCTGCCGCCGCAGACACGGTGCCGGCCACGGAAGACGCGCTCGAGATCTTCGGGGTCGACGAGGTAGTGACGACCGAGGCGATCGTTGCCGATCGGCGTCCACGTTCCCTTCTCCATGCGATAGAGCGTGTCGGCGGCGAGCGCGAAGATCGGGCCGATGCTCGCCGATGGAATCACGATTCGCCGCACCGGCACACCATTGATCCGCAGGACATCGCCAGCCGGGGTGAGCGTCTCCGTCGGGCTGGCGCTGATCGGTGGTGTCGGAGTCGGCGGCGATCCAATCCGGCAGCCGGCCACCAGCAACACGAGCGCGACCAGCACGGGCGCCAGGTGGAGCTCCCGCGTTACCCGTCTATATCCGCGCGCTGGTTTCCGTGCGCTCGAAACCACTCGATACCCCTGCCATCTGGTCGATCGGGTTGGATTGTAAAGACGCCACGCCGGCCTGTCATCGGGTACGATCGCCGGCAATGACGCAACGAGGAAGGACACGACCATGATCCAGCAGCCTCAGGCACGATTTGGCTTTCGGATGGGCAGCGACCGGAAGCTGGTGCGCTGGCCGGACATGCTGGCCTATTTTCAGGAGGTTGCCGCCGCCAGCGACCGCGTGCGATACGAGCAGCTCGGAATCGCAACCGAGGGCCAGCCGTTCGTGCTGCTGACAATCTCCGCCCCCGACAACCTCGCCCGGCTCGATCGCTATCGCGCGATCCAGCAGCAGCTGTTCGACCCGCGCGGGCTGGCCGATGATGAGGCCGAGTCACTCGTCATCGAAGGCCGCTCCGTCCTGCTGCTGACATGCTCGATCCATGCAACCGAGGTCGGCGCTGTCCAGATGACGCCGGAGCTTGTCTACGATCTCGCCACGCGCGACGACCCCGAGGTCCAGCGCATCCTCGACGAGGTGATCCTGCTGCTGGTTCCCTCGCTCAATCCCGACGGGATGGAGCTGGTCGCCGACTGGTACGAGCAGACGCTCGGCACTCCTCACGAGGGTTCCCAGCCGCCGACGCTCTACCATACCTATACGGGTCACGATAATAACCGCGACTGGTTCATGTTTACCCAGGCCGAGACGCGGCTGGCAATCGAGCAGATCCATAACGTCTGGCACCCACACATCGTCTTCGACCAGCACCAGATGATGCCGGATGGCGCACGCTACGTGCTGCCGCCGTTCATCGACCCCTACGACCCGAATGTCGACCCGATCCTCCGCTCCGAGGTGGCGTTGATGGGCCAGGCGATGGCTGCCGATCTGACGGCGGCCGGCAAGGCCGGCGTGGCGACCAACATCATCTTCGACGCCTATTCCCCCTCGCGCGCCTACCAGCACTACCACGGCGGGGTCCGCATCCTGTCGGAGGCGGCCAGCGTGCGAATCGCGACACCGATCGTGCTCACCGAAGCCCAGCTGCCCGAGCGGCGGGGATTCGATCCGAAAGTCGCGACATGGAACCACCCGCTGCCGTGGACTGGCGGCGACTGGACGTTGCGCGACATCGTCGACTACAACACGATCGCCACCTGGGCCGCGCTCAACACCGCCGCCGTCTGGCGCGACCGCTGGGTGCGCAATTTCCTCGCGATCCAGCGCCACGCTGTCGAGGCCAGCGCGCCGTACGCATTCGTCGTCCCCGCAGGCCAGCCCGACCCGGTCACCGCCGCCGAGCTGCTGGATGTGCTGCGCACTGGCGCGGTCGAGATTCAGCAGGCAGTCGAGCCGATCGTGGCAGATGGCGTCGAGTTCCCGGCCGGCTCGCACGTCGTCTTGGTCGGCCAGCCGGCCGGCCGCTTCGCCACGACGATGCTGCAGACGCAACACTACCCCGATCTGCGCCTCTATCCTGGCGGCCCGCCGAAGCCGCCCTACGACATCACCGCCCACTCGTTGCCGATCCAGATGGGGGTCGAGACGATCCAGGTGGAGCACCCGTTCGAAGCAGAGCTGACGCCGGTCGAACGGATTGCCATGCCGGAAGGCGGGGTCGACGGGAGCGGCGAACTCTACACGCTCGACCCGCGAGTGAACGCCAGCGTGCGGGCGGTCAACCAGCTGCTGGCGGCCGGCGGGCGTGTCTCTCGCGTCGCGGCTCAGGGCGGGAGCCTCCCGATCGGCACGTTCGTCGTCGAGGGTCTG
>CALMXF010000002.1 GCA_937870985.1 uncultured Chloroflexota bacterium | reverse complement strand
ATACACCAGTGCCGCCGCAGCCAACCGCGACGGCCACAACCGTGTCGCCGACAGCGACGCCAACAACGCCCCCTACTGCCACCCCGCCCGCGACGCCGACCAGCGTGGCCCCTTCCGTGACGCCAACTGTCGCGACGATTCCGGTCACCGGCGCGATTGGCAACGTCTACTGGGGCAACGACTCGGTCCAGCAGCAGCTCGGGCAGCCGATTGCGGTGTCCTATTCGACGGATGGCCGTCAGCAGGATTTCCAGCGTGGGACGATGCTGTACAGGGCAGACAGTGGCGTCGTGTACATCTTGATCAACAATCAGCTCATCTGGAGCTCACGGTCGGCAACCTCGACCTCTGGCGCGCCGATCGCTGGCCCCGCCGACGGACTGTGGGAACCAGGCGGCATCTTCGGCTCGGTCTGGCGCAACGACGCCACGGTCAGTGGTGACCTGGGATTCGCCCTGTCGGAGCAGCCAGTGACGTTCTCGGCGACAGTGCAGTCGTTCGAGCACGGGTTGATGTTCGTCAGCCAATCGTCCGTCTACATCTTCTACGACAACGGCGGGTGGGAATTCTGGCCCGCGGGCTCTGGCTGATCGTCGGCTGAACCGCTGAGTCCCCCAGGGCGCCTCAGGCTACAGAAGCAGCAGCACCGCGATGATGTTGTACAGAGCGTGGGTGATGATTGCCGGGACCGTTCCAAGGTGCTTGCGCGCCAGTCCGAAGATGATCCCTGACGCAAACGCTCCGACGGTAATGAGGCTCGGGCCATATTGCTGGTGCAGCAACGCGAAGATCAGCGCGGTGAACACGATGCCGTAGCGCGGCTGGATCGCGCCGCGGAACAGCGTTTCCTCGCCGATGCCGGCCGCCAGCCCGAGCGCAAGCGCGCCAGGAACTGACTGGATTCTGGACGTCATCTGCTCCATGTTTCGGGTGATCTGCTCGTGCAAGCCAGGCTGGAGCACCTGCACGAGATACGACGACAGCGCCGAGACCGCGAAGGTCACCACCACCAGGCCGAGAGCGATCATCACCTGCCGGCCCGTCGGGCGCGAGAATCCAAGCCGCGCGATTGCCTCTTCACGACTGCGATAGAAACCGACGCCGACTACGACGAAGGCCAGCGCAACCTCTGTCGCCGCCGTAACGGCCAGGGCGAAATAGCTGATTGCGCCGGCGGAATTCGATCCGAAGAGCGAGAACGCGGAAACAACGCCAAGCGCGCCCAGCGTATACAGGCCGATCGTTGCGGGCCAGGACTCAGGATCGAACGGGATTACCCGAGCAGTGAGTCTTCGAAGAGATGGCACGAGCGTCAGCGCGGCGATGACACCGATGATGATCGCCATGTATGAGCTTGACTCGGGGGAGTTCCCCTCGCGCCAATCCCGGAAGATCGACCCGAGCCCGAACAGAAACAAAAAGAAGCCGAACGCGCCGAACACGATGTACAGGCCCATCGTCAACGCCCGGTTGCCGGCCGCTCGGTGAACCCACAGGCTGTAAAACGCGCCGACGCCAACCAGCAGTAGCGCGGACGCTATCGCCGACACTGCATCAGTAACTCCCACATTCACGTAAACGCACTCCGATCTACACCACCTAAAGCCGCAGAAGTATAGCCATCGCTCTGTCGCCTGTGATTTGGTCGCGGGGGCAAGCGGGAGCAAGCGCAGTCGCGGCATGCGTATACTCGACGAAACGCTGGAAGGAGCTTCACAAGGTGGCGGCACGACGGGGCGGACTCGGACGCGGGCTGGAATCGTTGATTCCCGGAATCGGGGCCGACGATGCTGCTAGCGGCTCGCTGTTGATCGACGTTGGCGCTCTGGAGCCCAACCCCCACCAACCTCGAGTCAGGTGGGATGCGGAGCAGCTCGAAGCGCTTGCTGGTTCGATACGCGAGCATGGCATCATCCAGCCAATCGTCGTCACTCGCGCGACCGGAGATGTCCCATACCAGATCATTGCAGGAGAGCGGCGTTGGCGCGCAGCGCAGCTGGCCGGCCTGCGCTCGGTCCCGGTGCTCGTCCGCGAGGCTACACCGGCCCAACTCCTTGAGCTTGCGCTGGTCGAGAATGTTCAACGAGCGGACCTGAACCCGATCGAGGAAGCGCTCGCGTATCGCCAGCTATCGACCGAGTTCGGACTGACGCAGACGGTGATCGCCGATCGCGTCGGCAAGAGCCGGCCCGCAATTGCGAACGCAATCCGGCTGCTGTCGGCCCCCGAGTCGATCCGGGAAGCGGTTGCAAACAACACCATCACCGCCGGACACGCCAAGGCAATGCTGGCGATTGACGACGTCGCCACACAGGAGCACCTTCTCCGGCAGGTTATCAACGCCGGCCTGAACGTGCGGGAAACCGAGCGGCTGGTCCAACGCGCAACCGAAGCGTCACGCCGGACCCGTGTCCACGTCGATCGGCCGGCCGACCCCGCCGTCAGGGCCGTCGAGTTACGCCTGCAACACGCACTCGGGACGCGGGTCGAGCTCGTCCGCCGGGGCGAGGCCGGCAAGATAACGATCGACTTCCACTCCGACGAAGAGCTCAACGCGATTCTGGAACGTATCGCCGGGATCGAAGACGAGATCTAGGGGCGTCGTTCTCAGCCTGCCGCGCGCACCTGCGCACTGATGTACTCAACCACCTCAGCGATCGGAAGCCGAATCTGCTCCATGCTGTCACGCTCGCGGATGGTCACTGCCTTGTCATCCAGTGTGTCGAAGTCGACCGTGACGCAGAATGGCGTTCCGATTTCGTCTTGCCGGCGATACCGCCGCCCGATGCTCTGCGTCTCGTCATATTCGGTCGAGAATCGCTGGCGAAGCTCGTGATACAACGGCTCCGCAACCGCCGCCAGCTCCGGCTTCTTGGACAACGGCAGCACGGCTACCGTATATGGGGCAAGCGACGGATGAAACCGCATGACAACTCGCGTCGCCGCCTCTCCCTTGGCGTCCGGAGTCTCCTCGACGGTGTATGCGTCACACATCACCATCAGCATCGTCCGGTCGACACCAAACGTCGGCTCGATAACGTGTGGCAGATACCGTTCATTGCGGGCCTGGTCGAAATACGTCAGGTCCTCGCCCGAGTGTTCCTGATGCCGACCGAGGTCGAAATCCGTCCGATAAGCGAGACCGGATAGCTCCTTCCAGCCAATCGGGAACAGATACTCATAGTCCATCGTCCGCCTGGAGTAGTGCGAGAGCTCCTCGGCATGATGCTCGCGGCGTCGCAGCCGGGCCGAATCAATTCCGAGCGAAAGGAACCATGCGCCCTGAGCAGTAGCCCATTCCTCGAAAGAACCCTGCCAGTCGTCCGGCCGGATGAAATACTCGATCTCCATCTGTTCGAACTCGAGCAGCCGGAAGATGAAATTTCCTGGTGTGATCTCGTTCCGAAACGCCTTGCCGATCTGCGCCATGCCGAATGGCACCTTCATGCGGCTGGACTGCAGCACATTCTTGTATTGAATGAAGATATTCTGCGCCGTCTCAGGTCGTAGATAGGTAGTCGTCGCAGTCTCATCGACTGGGCCGATCAATGTCCGGAACATCATGTTGAATGCGCGAACTGGCGTCCAGTTCTGATTCCCGCAGGTGGGGCATCGAATCCCCAGCTCCTGGATCATGCGGCTCAGGTCATCGAACGTCTTGCCCTCGACCGGTGAGCCCGTCGCGTCTTCCACCAGTGCGTCCGCACGAAATCGACTGCGACAAACGCGGCAGTCGGTCAGTGGATCGTTGAATTCGGCAACATGTCCGCTTGCTTCCCAGACTCGGGGGTTCAGCAGGATACCACCGTCAATGCCGACCATATCCGACCGCTCACGGACGAACGTCTGCCACCACGAGCGCTTGATGTTGTTTCGCAGCTCGACGCCGAGCGGCCCATAATCAAATGTGTTGGCAAGGCCACCGTAGATGTCGCTCCCGGGAAACACAAACCCGCGCCGCTTCGCGAGCGATGCTAATTCCTCGAGCGTCACGTTCGGTCTGGTCGGTTCGTTCACGGACTGACTGACCCCTTCATCATTCAACAGAAACGGGCGAGACCGATGTCTCACCCGCTGATCGGCGATCGGCTCCTCGCGTTCGGTCTGACGCTAAGCAGTCTCCGCCAGATTGCCATCGCCCACGCCCGCGACACGACCGGGCGCGCCGTTGCCGTTCGACCCGGCAGCAAGATCAGAGGCAACCTGATGGTAGACCTGTGTCGTCGAGATGCTGACATGCCCGAGCACACGCTGAATGTCACCGAGCTCCCGACCCTTCGTGAGCTCGTGAGCGGCGAAGGAATGTCGGAGAGTATGTGGCGTTATGTCATTAATCCCGGCTCGGTGCGCGTATTGCTTGAGAATCAGCCAGAAGCCCTGGCGGGTCAGGCGAGTGCCACGGTGGTTCAGAAAAAGCGCCATCTCCTCCGGATTACGACAGATGGCCGGCCGGCCGGTATCGAGATATTCGGCGACTGCTCTGGCTGCGGTAGCCGGCACTTCAATGACCCGCTGGCGATTCTGCTTTCCGGTGCAACGCACCGTGCGACCATCGAGGTTCAGGTCTTCGACATCCAGACTCACAAGCTCCGACACGCGCATGCCGCTCGAATACAACAGCTGGAGCATGGCGCGGTCGCGGATCGATTCCGGAGTGCAGACCTTCGCCGGCTCGTCGAGCAGCACCTGGACCTCGTGTTCGGGAAGCGCTCGGGGAGCGTACTTCTCGACGCGCGGCGCGCTTAGCTGTTCGGACGGATCGGCGCGCAGGTCACCATTACGCGTCATGAACCCGAAGAACGACTTGACAGCAGCCGTCTTCCGGGCGACGGTCGAGGTTGCGTACTCACGTTCACGAAGATCGAGGACGTAGGATGTAAGATGCGACGGTTCCACCTCGGGCCACGATTCGAGCGCGTGGCGATCCTGCAGGTAGCGGACGAACTGGCCGAGATCGTTCCGATATGCCGAGACGGTGTTGGCCGAAAACTCGTTCTCAATTTCCAGTGCGCCGAGAAAGTTCTCGATGTTATCCCGCATGCCTGATTCCTCTCGGGTATTCACCCAACGTGCGAAGTCGCAACAGGAGAGCGTCGCTCCTTCGCCATCGGCGGGTGGTCTAGGCGAGAAGGCTTTCGATCGGTTCTGCGTTCATGCCGAATGCCTCAGCGACCGCCGGATACGTGACGTGACCCCGATAGACGTTGACTCCCTTGGCCAGAGCCGCGTCCTGGCGAATCGCATCGAGCCCGTGATCGGCGAGCCGAAGACCGTATGGCAACGTTGCGTTCGACAACGCCAGGGTACTGGTGCGCGGCACGGCGCCCGGCATGTTCGTCACGCAGTAGTGAACCACACCGTCAACGACGAAGGTCGGGTCGCTATGGCTGGTGGGGCTGGCTGTCGCAATGCACCCACCCTGATCGATCGCAACATCGACGACGACTGCCCCATCGCTCATCGAGCTGATCATCTGACTCGTCACGAGCTTGGGCGCCTTCGCGCCCGGGATCAGGACAGCGCCGATCACCAGGTCGGCTCGGGAGATCGCCTCCGCAAGCGTCGCACTACTGGACGCGAGCAGATTGATCCGGCCATGAAGGACATCATCGAGGTAGCGAAGGCGGTCGAGGGAAATATCAAGGATCGTCACATTCGCGCCCATCCCGAGCGCAACCTGCGCGGCGTTGGTGCCAACGACGCCACCGCCGACGATGACGACCTCAGCCGGCCGGACACCCGGCACCCCGCCCATCAGAACGCCACGTCCGCCGTTGACCTTCTCAAGGTAATACGCGCCAATGTGGACGGCCATCCGGCCGGCAACTTCGCTCATCGGCGTCAGCAACGGCAACGATCGATTTGGAAGCTCGACTGTCTCGTATGCGATCCCGACGACTCCGCGATCGATCAGAACGCGAGTGAGCTCGGGCTCGGCGGCGAGATGCAAGTAGGTGTAGAGCACCTGATCTTCACGCATGAGGTCATACTCGGGGTGAATCGGCTCTTTCACTTTGACGATCATGTCGGCGCGGGCGAAGACATCGGCATGAGTGTCAGCGAGATCGGCGCCAGCGGCCACATACTCCGCGTCGCTGAAGCCACTTCCTACGCCGGCCGTCGATTCAACAAGCACCTGATGTCCGTGAGCAACATACTCACGAACGCCCGCCGGGGTAGTGGAGACGCGGTTTTCGTTGTCCTTAATCTCCTTGGGGATTCCAACAATCATGCAGATCGACCCCTTCCCCTACCGATTGCGAATCGGTCTCTCGCCGCTCGGTGACTCCCGTCAACCGACCTCGGCCCGCCTCAAATCGCCGTGATCCACAACCGCGTGATTCTAACATAACGCTTCGCCGATTCTGGCGCTCCGATTGCACCCTCCGTAACCCGGCGTATTGCGTTGGGTTGTCCAGAACGGTACGATTTTTGCGAAACCGTCACCGATCGGTTGTCGGCGGCGTCGGTTCCTCGCCCTCGTAGAGAGTTAGCTGTGACCTTTCTGAACGCCCTTTGGATCGTTCCGATTCTCGGTATTCTGATCTTCATCCACGAGCTCGGGCATTTTGTGATGGCGCGACGCGCGGGTGTGCGCGTCGAGGAATTCGGGTTTGGCCTGCCTCCCCGAATCTGGGGCGTCAAGCGGGGCGACACGATTTACTCGATCAACCTGCTGCCGGTCGGCGGATTCGTTCGCGTGCTGGGCGAAGACGGCAAGTCGAACGCGCACGACAGCATGCAATCAAAGACCGCTGGGCAGCGCGCCCGCTTTCTGGCGGCAGGCTCTGCAATGAATCTGATCGCAGCTGTCGTTCTGATCGCGGTGCTCATCGGCGTCCAGGGACGAAGCAGCGACAACGTCTATGTTGTGAACGTCAACCCGGGCTCGCCAGCGGCTGACGCCGGCTGGCAGAGCGGTGACCGGTTCCTGCAGATCAATGGCGCAACCATCACCAGTAGCGACGAAGTGTCGCGGTTGACGACGAGAAACGCCGGCCGTGCGACAACAGTCACGCTCGACCGAGCGGGTGAGGTCATCACCACGACCATCACGCCTCGGGAGAACCCGCCGGCCGGCCAGGGCCGTACCGGCATCACGCTCAGCTCCGCGCCCAATGCGACGATCCATGTCAATACGGTTCCGAGCGATAGTCTCGCCGCGCAGGCAGGCTTTCACGCGGGCGATATTATCCAGAGCGTCGATGGCCAGCCCGTGCCCGATTATCTCGCCTACGCGCTCGCTCTTCGCAACCGTGCCGGCGGGGATGCCCAGATCCAGGTACAGCGCGATGGCGCACCGGTCACGCTGACCGCCGCTATCCCCACGGACCTGCCGGTGGATCGCGAGCCCCTTGGCGCAGACCTCACCCAGCAGTTGCACTTCGAGCGCGTCTCTCCAATCAACATCCCGCTCGAAACCGTCCGCACGTTTGGCTCGACAATGCGGCAGATGGGTACCGGTCTCATGAGCCTCGTCCGTGGCTCCACATCGCTCGGCGATGTGGCCGGGCCAATCGGCATGGGTCAGCTCACGTCTGAGATCATCAGTCGGAGCGCGATGCCGCTCTGGGTTACGCTGACCAACTTGACGATCATCCTGTCACTCAATCTTGCCTTGCTGAATCTCCTCCCGTTGCCGGCGCTAGACGGTGGGCGGCTCCTCTTCGTCCTGATTGAGGTGCTGCGCGGCGGAAAGCGTGTCCCGCCAGAGAAGGAGGGTGTCGTGCACTTCGTCGGGCTGATGCTCCTTCTGACGGCGATGTTTCTGATCGCGTTCGTCGATATCAACCGCATCATCAGTGGCAGCTCGTTTCTTGAGTAGAATCGCGTTACCGGAGCGTCCGTCGTCACGGTCCGTGCGGCGGCTCGCGACAGCTCCGAACGCAAACCGTCCAGGAGGTAGTCCGTGACAGTCCTCGCTCCCCGTCGTCTCACTCGCCCGGTTCAGGTCGGCAACGTCCGGATTGGCGGTGGCGCGCCTGTCGTTGTCCAATCGATGGCGACTGCTGATACCCGTGACCCGCAAGCGACACTACGCCAGATCAACGAGCTTGCGGAGGCGGGATGTGAGATCGTTCGCCTCGCGGTCCCGGACCGTAAGGCCGCGGCGGCCCTGCCTGACATCGTGCCGTATTCTCCGGTGCCGCTGATCGCCGACATTCACTTCGAGCACACCCTTGCGCTCAAGGCGCTGGACGCCGGAATCCACGGCCTCCGCCTGAATCCCGGCAATATCCGCAAGCACGATGATGTTGTCGAGGTTGTCGAGAAGGCCAAGGAACGCCGGGTTCCCATTCGGATTGGCGTGAACTTCGGGTCGGTGCCGCCGATGACCGAGGAGTTCGTCGACGAGATGGCGGCGCAAAACGCCACTCAGGCCGAACTCCGCGCCGAGCACATGGTCCGCACGGCGTTGGGTCACATCCGCATCCTCGAGGAGCTCGACTACCACGAAATCAAGATATCGCTGAAAGCATTCGAAGTGCCGGTCATGCTCGAAGCCTACCGGCGAATGGCCCCTCGTGTCCCATATCCATTCCATCTCGGCGTCACCGAAGCTGGCACGCCGCGCGCCGGTAGCGTTCGATCCGCGGTAGGCATCGGTACATTGCTCGCGATGGGGATTGGCGACACGATCCGTGTCTCGCTGACGACCGACCCGACCGAGGAAGTCTTCGTCGCGTACGAGATCCTCAAAAGCCTTGAGCTGCGTCAGCACGGCGCGACGATGATCGCCTGCCCGACCTGCGGGCGGGTCGAGGTCGATCTCTTCAAGCTTGCCAATGAGGTAGACGAGTACATCGCGCAGATCAAGGAGCCGATCCGCGTAGCCGTCATGGGCTGCGTCGTCAACGGACCCGGTGAGGCGCGTGACGCCGACGTCGGAGTTGCCGCCGGCCGCGGCAAGGGAGTCATCTTCCGCAAGGGCAAGATCGTCAAGACGGTCAAGGAAGACGAGATCGTCGATGCGTTGAAGGGCGAGATTCAGGCGATTCTTGCCGAACGCGAGGCGGCAGTGATTTCCTGACCCTCCGATGTCGAACTACTGACGCACACGAGGGGCCGCGTCTCTTGTGCCGTCTGGAACCGAGATTCGGAACGTAGCGCCGGAACCGGGCTTGCTCTCAACGGCAATCTTGCCGCCATGAGCCAGGGCGACGTGCTTGACGATCGCAAGGCCAAGCCCAGTGCCCGGCTCCGATCGCGACCGATCGGACTTGAAGAATCGTTCCCAGATTCGGTCGATATCCGCTTCCGCTATTCCCTCGCCATCGTCCGCGACAGTAAACGTCGTCTCAGCGGCCGCCTGCGTGACTCCCACCTCAATCCGGCCTCCCTCGGGCGTGTGGTCGATGGCGTTTGTCACCAGGTTGATCAACGCATGCTGGAGGCGTTTGCCGTCGGCGCGGATCGGCGCGAGAGCGTCCGCTGGCGCGACAGTCAGGTTGATCCCGGCCTGTCCAGCGCGAGGACGCAGCTGGCTGATTGCGACATCGACCAGCTCGGCAGGATCAACCGTTTCGTAACGCAGGCTCTCCGAACCCTTCTCAAGTTGGCTGATATCCAGAAGATCGTCGACCATCGCGGTCATCGAATCGATCTCTTCATCGATCGCCGCGATAACTTGTCGAACTTCCGCATTGTCTGGCTGCAGATCGAGAATTGTGCCGGCCATGACTTTGATCGCACCGAGTGGCGGCTGCAGCTCGTGCGAGACGCTCGCAACGAACTCCCGTCGAATATCCTGCAGCCGATGAAGCTCCGTGATATCTCTCAGCACAACGAGCGCCTCGCGGGGGAACTGGTTGATCCGGACAACGATCGCATTCATCACCCGCGAATCCCCGAGTAACGCGATCGTGCGCTGTCCGTCCTCGCCTGTCTCCAGCGCGTGTCTGACCAGATCGTCGAGCTGGTGATCCCGAACCACCCGGATGAACGAGCGGCCGGCCGGATTTCGGCCGCCGAAGATCTTCGCAGCAGCGAGATTCCCGTATGTCACAACCCCGTGCGCATCGACCTGGATTACTGCGTCGCGCATTCGATCGAGCACGTTACTCAGATGACGAACTCGCTCGGATTCCTCAGCCCAGCGCGCGCTTGCGGATGAGACGAACGCCTCCGCGTGATGCAACGCCTCGTCGATCTCGTCGCCATTGTCACGTGGCCAGGAGACAACCTGTCCAGCGCGACCGGGAGCAAACTGCCGCGAAGCGATCAGCTGGAGTTGGGCAAGCCGCGCCAGCGCTCGCTGCGCAAACACCGCCGCGAGCACCACACCCGCCACAAATCCGAGAAGCGTAAAGGCCCAGTAACCGGTGAGCGCTTCGAGCGCGCCGCCAATCGCGACGATTGCCACCGGGGCAAAGAACTGATAGATCAACGATCGCACTAGAGATCCCCTCGATCCGGCACACAGAGCCCGCACGGGCATCAACGTCACCAGCTGATTGTGGTGAATCGACGCTGGCCGCCATTCGCTGCCGCCCAGGCCGTCCCGCGACTCGCTCGCCGCTGCATTGTATCCGCGCGCCTGTCGCGGCGGATCGGGCTATCCTATACGTCAGGCCGAAAGCCACGGTCCGTGCCGCCATACTGAGGGTCGGAATGATCATGCGACAAGGGATTGCAGCGCTTGGGCTGTGCTCGTGGGATCAGTTTATCGTCACCGAAA
Source organism: uncultured Chloroflexota bacterium (assembly GCA_937870985.1). GTDB lineage: Bacteria > Chloroflexota > Chloroflexia > Thermomicrobiales > CFX8 > JAMLIA01. The sequence continues at coordinate 35,049 of CALMXF010000002.1, read as the reverse complement.
CGTACCCGGGTCCCGGTGAGTATGCAATCGTGCGCCAGCAATTCGAGCAATCAGGCGGCACAACTGGCAACGCCTGTGCTGCGATGGCGCGGCTGGGCGTTCCGGTCATGTTCGTCACCGCTGTCGGAGACGACCCACACGGCGCTGCGCTTCTCGGCGATCTGCGCCACGAGGGCTGCGATGTGTCGCGTGCGATCATCCGCACCGACGAGTCGTCCGATACCGGTATCATCGTCGTCTCGGGATCTCCCGCCCATCGGGATCGCACAATCTTCTGGATTCAGGGCGCCAAACCGCAGCACGGCGACCATCTGCCGGTCGATGAGATGCTCGACCATCCGTGGGTGCTACTGGATATCAACGACGCTCGCCTGCGGAGCTTCTTCCTCGATCTACCCGCCCACCAGAGCCCGCGTACGAAGCTGTTCGGCACGATGACGTATCTCGTCGAGATGAATCCTGCCGACGGTTGGCATCATGCGCTGCGTCACGATGTCATCGCTGGCAACGTCCGTGAGCTGCTGACTCTGACCGGTGAGCCAACGCTTGACGCCGCCTTTGCGCGCGCTCAACGCGATCTCGTCGCTAATGCATGCAACAGGATGTTCGTCTCACACGGCGCCAATGGTGCATACCTGATTCAACCAGCCGGTATCGAGCACCTCGGGGCCTTTCCAGTTGATGTCGTCGATACGACGGGGGCCGGCGATGCGTTCGCGGCGGGCTGCCTCTGGGGCCTGCTCGACCGTGCGCCCAACGCCGAGATCATGCGTAGAGCCAACGCGCTCGGCGCGCTTGCCTGTCGCGGCCTCGGGGCTCGCTCGGCACTCCCGACACGCGACGAGGCGTTGGCATTCATTGCTGCCAACGGCCAGTCCCAATGACGGAGGCCCTATCTCGGGCCGAGCTTCGCGAGATGGCGCGTGAGAGCGGGCTCGACATTCTCGGCGTTACCGGCCCGGAGCCGTTTTCCGATGCCGAACACTACATCGTCGACCATATCGAACGCGGACACACACGCGGCATGGATTGGTTCACCGTCGCGCGCGCGAGAGAATCGTGCGATCCCCACACCCTGCACGATACAGTCCAGTCGATTGTCTCCGTCGGTATCCCCTTCTGGACAGGTCTATCGAAGCCGCCCGACGACGGGATCCTGCGCGGCCGGATCGCTCGCTACGCCTGGGGGCGTGACTACCACAAGACTCTCAAGCGCCGGATGACGGCGCTGGTCGCAACGATTGAGAAGATCGTTGGCCGGCCGGTGGAAGCCCGAACGCTGAGCGACACAGCTCGGATTGTCGATCGCGCTGTCGCCGCGCGAGCTGGAACGGGATGGGTCGGCAAGAATTCGATGATCATCGTGCCTCGTCATGGCTCCTGGGTCATGCTCGGTGAGATCATGCTCGACATCCACATCACTCCCGACCTCCCGCTTGCCCAGGACTGTGGGCGCTGTCGGATCTGTCTCGATCGCTGCCCGACCGGCGCGATCGTCGAGCCATATCGCATCGACGCTCCACGCTGCGTCTCCTACCTGACCATTGAGGAACGCGGCCCGATCCCGTTCCAGCTTCGTCCCCTCCTCGGCAACCGGGTCTTCGGCTGCGACACCTGCCAGGATGTCTGCCCGTACACATCTGCCGCACGGCCTGCGCACGATCCGGATTTCGAGCCTGTGACGATCGAAAATGCCTTCCCGTCGCTTGAGCGACTTGCGACGATGACCAGCGCCGACTTCTACGCAACGTATAGCGGCACCGCCGTTATCCGCGCCAAACGATCCGGGATGGCCCGCAATGCCGCGATCGCGCTCGGCAACAGCGACGATCCGCACGCCGAACCGATCCTGATCCAGATGCTCCGCTGTCACGATGAACCACTAGCGCGCGGGCATGCGGCCTGGGCGCTCGCCCATCTCACCGGGGACGAGAGTCATCGCCCATTGACGCTAGCGCTGCAATCCGAACCCGATCCGTCTGTCTGCGTGGAGATCCGCCAGGCGCTCGACGCCTGAATCAACTGGAGGGCTCAGATGCTGTTCCTGGTCGATATCGGCAACACGAATGTCAAGCTTGGCGTTGTCCGGGAGGGAGAGCTCGTCGCGCACTGGCGTGTAGCGACGAACCGGACGAGCATGCCCGATGAGTGGTGGGTCGTCGTCACGACACTGGCCGGCGCCGACGGGATTCGACTGGATCAGATCGAAGGAGCAGTCATCAGCAGCAGCGTGCCCTCGGTCACACCGTGGATCACGACGATGGTCCGCGAACGAGTCGGCATCGAGCCGATCGTCGTCGGCTCGCAGACGAACCTCGGGATCACGATCGATATCGACAACCCACACGAGGTCGGTCCGGACCGCCTTGTCGATGTCGCTGCTGCCTATGCGATGTTCGGCGGCCCGACCCTCGTCCTCGATTTCGGCTCTGCCACCACGCTAAATGTTGTCACCCGCGATGGTCGCTTCATCGGTGGCGCGATCGCGCCCGATATTCGGGCCGCCCACGATGCGCTGGTGTCCAAAGCGGCGCGGCTGAGCAGCGTCGAGCTGGAGTTCCCGGCGCGCGTCATCGGCCACAACACAATCACAGCAATGCAGTCCGGAATCATGTTCGGCTACGCCGGCCTCGTCGAGGGACTGATCGACCGGATCGACGCCGAGCTTGGAGAACGGACAACCGTTATCTCCACCGGCGGATTCGGCGGCGTCTTCCTGGAACACTGCTCCCGCATCAGCCAGTATGTGCCAGAGCTAACACTCGAAGGACTGAAGCTGATCTGGAACCGATCGCAGAAGACATCACCCCCAGGCTGAGGTCAGGAATCCCAGATCGACGTCAGGACCGAACCGACGAGCGGACGACTCCAGAAGCTCCAACGTATCAACGACGTCATTGAGATCGAGTGTCTCAACCGGTGAGTGCGAGTACCGCCGGGCGATGTTCACGACTCCCGTCGGAATGCCATCCCGCACGAGATGGACGGCCGACGCGTCGCTCGTCCCGCCATAGAACAAGGCCTCCTGGAGTGTGATTCCCGCGGCATCTGCCGCCTCACGCAGGAAATCGCGCATGCCGGGGTTGATCAGATGCCCGGCCGCTCCGCCGACGCTTGCCAATCCGAGAACCGGCCCGCCGCCGATTCGCATCCGCAGGTCCCGGTGAAAATCGACATCGGGCGTGCCACCCGATGGCACGGTATCGACGACGATCGCGGCAGCAGGATTCAGCCGATGTGCCGCCATGCGCGCCCCACGTAGACCAACCTCCTCCTGCACCGTCACAACGCAGTACAGCGTGCAGCCGAGCGATGTACCCTGTAATCGTTCCGCCAGAGTCACTAGCAACGCGCACGACACGCGGTTGTCGAGCGCCTTGCCACTGACACGGTCCGGGTTAGCGAGCCATTCCATCGGCTCGTCATACGCCACCGCGTCCCCGACGCGAATACCGAGATTCTCAACCTCAGCGACAGTATCGAAGCCCATGTCTACATAGAGTTCGCGAAACGATGGCGCCCGCCCACGTTCATCAGCTGTCTGAATGTGGCCGGCCTTCACCCCGATAACGCCGCGGTGGCCGCGTACCCGAACATGCCGGCCAATCGCCAGCGTCTCGATAAGGCCGCCGACACGCTCGATTCGCAGCATCCCGCTCGGCTCGATCGACTTCACCAGCGCGCCGATCTCGTCAGAGTGCGCGGAAATCATGAGTGTCGGTCCGCTGCCCTCGGCATTGATCCGAGCATAGAGATTCCCGAAGGAGTCTATCGTCACGTCTTCGGCAAATGGCATGAACAACTTGCGCAACTCCGACACGACCGCCTGCTCGTGGCCGGCGACCCCATCGAGGCCCGCGAGCTCCGCAAGCAGCCTGCCGATCGACTCCTTCAGCATCTGTCGCTCTTCGCTGGTCTCCATTGTGTGCCCCTTCCCGATCATCCGGCCCCGCCTCGGTATAATACCCCTGCACCCGATACGCACGGTTGCCGGCGGTCCCCGGAGATACCGGGGCGACCACAACAGATCCAGGCGCGAGCCTCCGTCGCGGCCCCTGGTCAGCATCAACAGGGGTGGTCTCCGGACGCGGCGGTCTCCACAGGGCTTGCGGCTACGTTCGGGAGGTGGATTGTGATGACGTACCCCGTCGAACGCATCAGAAACATCGGTCTCTTCTCACATGGTGGCGCTGGTAAGACGTCAATGGTCGAAGCCATGCTGTACTCCAGCAAAACCATCAATCGGCTTGGCCGAATCGAAGAGGGCAACACCGTTTCCGACTGGGATCCCGACGAGATCAAGCGCGCAATCTCTATCGGGGACAGCATCGCCCCGCTGGAGTGGAACGACTGCAAGATCAACCTGCTTGACGCGCCCGGCTACGCGGACTTCCTTGGCGAAGTCAAAGCAGCTATGCGAGTGGTCGACACCGCCCTCGTGCTTCTGGATGCCTCGGCCGGCGTTGAGGTCGGCACCGAGTATGCCTGGCGCTTCGCCCGAGAGCGGAACCTGCCCTGCATTGTCGCGATCAACAAGATGGATCGAGAGAATGCCGACTTCGGGGCCGCCCTGCAGTCGGCACAATCACTCCTGGGGAATAACGTCGTTCCACTCTCTATCCCGATCGGCAGCCAATCAACCTTCCGAGGCATCGTCGATCTCCTGCACATGCGCGCGGAGCTGTTCGCCGACGACAAGAGCGGCGCGACAACCGAAGGTGAAATCCCGGCCGATATGCTCGACGCGGTCGAGACCTACCGGCTCGCGCTGGTCGAAAAGATCGCAGAAAACGACGAAGAGCTGATGCTCCGATACCTCGAGGACGACGAGCTGACTCCAGACGAGCTTGCCGCTGCGCTGCGCGCATCGGTGCGCCGTGGGGAGATCGTTCCTGTCCTTGCTTCTGCCGCGACTGCCAACAGAGGCATCAACAGCATCCTCGACGCAATCGTCGATTTCGCCAGCCCGCCGGGGCCAACGACCGCCCGAATCGCCAACGGCGACGAGGTCTCGCTCGCCGCCTCTGTTGGCGAACCGGCGGCAGCGTTGGTCTGGAAGACCATGGCCGATCCATTCGTCGGCCGGCTGACGTACTTCCGTGTCTACGCTGGCACGCTCAAGTCCGACTCGCATCTCTGGAACACCACCCGTAATCGCGACGAGCGCATCGGCCAGCTGTATCTCATCCGCGGCAAGGAACAGATTGCCGTCCCGGAAGTTGGGGCGGGCGATATCGGCGCGGTGGCGAAGCTGGCTGAGACCAGCACCGGTGACTCGCTGTGTGATGCGTCGCGGAAGGTGGTTCTGGCGGGCATCCAGTTTCCCGCGCCCCTGTTCACGGCGGCCGTGTCACCACGGTCGAAGTCGGACCTCGACAAGATGGGGTCATCGCTCCAGCGACTGGTCGAGGAAGATCCGACCCTGAAGCTCGGACGAGACCCCCAGACTGGAGAGACACTGGTCAGTGGCCTGGGCGAGAGTCACGTCCAGATCGCGCTGGAGCGCATGGCGCGCAAGTTCGGCGTGAACGTCGAAATCGGGTTGCCGACCGTCCCCTATCGGGAGACAATCCAGCGCGCGGTCACCCACATTGAATACAAGCACAAGAAGCAAACCGGCGGTCACGGGCAGTATGGGCACGTCTTCATCGACATGGCGCCGAGCGAGGGTGACTTCGAGTTCGACGAGACGATCTTTGGTGGGTCTGTCCCCCGACAATACATCCCCGCCGTCGAGAAGGGCATTCGAGAAGCGCTCGGTGAAGGCATTCTCGCAGGGTTCCCGGTCGTCAACATCAAGGTAACGCTTACCGATGGCTCGTACCACGCGGTCGACTCCTCCGAGATGGCGTTCAAGCTCGCCGCCTCGCAGGCATTCAAGAAGGCAGCGCAGTCGGCGAATCCTGTCATCCTCGAGCCGGTCATGAAGCTCGAGGTTACCGTGCCCGAGGGATACACCGGGGATGTCATGAGCGACCTGACGACCAAGCGCGGTCATGTCACCGGCATGAACCCCGGCGATGATGGCACGACCACGATCGTCGCGGATATCCCGGCTGCCGAGATTCAGCGATATGCGACCGATCTGCGATCGATTACCCAGGGCCGCGGAACGTTCCGGGTTACCTTCGATCACTATCAACAGGTCCCAGCGCACCTCACGTCGTCAATCGTCGCTGCCCACAAGACTCGACACGACGGGTAGGATCGGGTTATCCAACGCAGAAAGACCGCCCGCGGGCCGGCCTGTTCGTTCGAACAGGCCGGCCCGCCCACGAAAGGCACACGATGACCGCCGGTTCGCGTAGCCCCGCCAGTAATCAGCGGCAGTTGCTCGACGCCAACATCACACTCGTATTCGACGGTGGATCTCTTGGCAATCCCGGAAAGGGATATGGCTCGTTTATCGTCCAGGGACTCATCGAGACGCCTCAACCCGTCAGGCTGGAATTCTCCGGCCGGCGAACCAACAACGAAGCCGAGTACATGACATTGATCGAAGGGTTGCGGCAGATTGCCGCTCGCGCCGAGGCCGACGGGCATCGGTTGAATGCCATAATGATTCGCGTCTATAGCGACTCGAAGCTCGTCGTTGAGCAGGTGTCTGGCCGCTGGAAGGTGAAGAGCGAGGGGTTGAGACCTCTTCATGCCGAGACGCGCTTGCTCCTCAGCCGCTTTGGGTCATGGGAGCTGTCGTGGCATCCGCGCGCCGAATCAGTTCGCCGCCTCGGTCACTGACGCATGATCGATTCTCCCACCACACCCGAGACCGAGCTGCGGATGTTGCCCCTTGTTCTCGAGACTTGCGACGGCGAGTCGATCACGATCCGCGGTGGTCCGGCGCTGATTCTGGTCTATCGTGGTCACTGGTGAGCTCACTGCCGGAGACAGCTCGGCGAGCTGTCCACTGTTGCCGACACACTCCGTCTATTTCGGGCGCGCATCATCGCGATCAGCGCGGATAGCGAGGCAGGCTGTCGATCGATGGCAGAGATGACTCGTCCCCCGATCGAGCTCTTTCGCGATCCCGAAGCTCGCTGGATCCGCGCAATCAGTCGGTACGACCCAGGCGAACATGAGCACCTCGCGGCGCTGCCTGCGATGTTCGCCATCGACGAGGGCGGACAGGTTCGCTATCGTTACCTCAGCCGAAACGCGGGCGATCGTCCCTCGACGGCGTTGCTGCTCCTCGCGGCCGAGTCAATTTCTGGCATACCTAGTGGATCGGATCGATCTTGAACCATCCCAACGGTCATGTACGACAGCGCGTCGCATCACTCTCGCTGACGATTGCGCTCGGATACATCCCGGTAGTCATGCTGACCTCGTCACTAGCATTTCGCCGGTCGAAGCCGAAGCCCACTCACGACGACGCGTTCGCCGATCTGTTCGGCGTGCTAGCCACCCTCTACCAGGCCGCAGCGCAGATGAAGACGGAATGGCAGAACAACTGGGTTGCGCGTGCCGCCGATAAATTGCCACTCCGCTACGGCTTCGGAAGCGCGATCGCCGAAAGCGGCGGCCATGACGTCCGATTTGCCACACGGCTCCTGCAACGCAATCGCTGGAAGGCACGGATCGATCCGCTCTTTTCCGCGACCGATATCACGAGGCTCGCGGACTTTGAATCGGTGGCCGGCTCGATCTCAGAACAACTGGCGCTGCTTGTGAGCACGCACCGGAATCGGCTTCGTGACGACGAGATTGACTGGATTGTCGCGGCAATCGAACAATTCGACGGGGCCACCCGGCACCGTCGAAAGGCTGCAGCGGTCGGTCACCTTACACCCCATGACATCGCCGCGGCAGTCTATCAACCGATCTACATCGCAATCCAGTTGAGCAATCGATTAGCCGAACGACTGTTCCGCGAGTGGGAAGCCGAACAGTAACCCGGCCCGCCGGCGCGCGCCCCGGTGTGTTGTGACCTCCGCCTGCGCCATGCTATGATTCCCCGCGCGGGCGGTTAGCTCAGCTGGTTAGAGCGCTACGTTGACATCGTAGAGGTCACTGGTTCGAGTCCAGTACCGCCCACCACATCCCAGGCAGGCAACGACCGGGACGAGTACCGGGACGGAGGCCACCAGAGACGCGGGATCACTGTCTGCAAGTCCCGCATGGCCGATGACCGCGAAAACCACCCGTGAGCCGGGCACCGAACCTCTGGTTGGTAGGCTGCCCCGACTGCCCTCGTTATCGGGCAACCCGAGCGACGCACTGCGTCGGAAGCAGGGTGGAACCACGCCAGACGCCTACAGCGCCTGCCGTCCCTTATGGATGGCAGGCGTTTTGTGTTGTCCCGCCGAAGGGACTGCGACGATCGACGAGACGCTTATCAGCGGGGGTTGCCTGGCAGCCCATGGAGTCAGAAAGGGACGATACACAATGTCCGATCACGCATCCGTATCAACCGACATTCAGACGGCAGTCGACAACCCCGAAGAGCTGGATCTCGCCAGGATGAGGCATTCCGCAGCTCATGTCCTCGCCGAGGCAATGCTCGAGATCTTCCCGGGCGCCGGTCTCGCGATCGGGCCGGCAATCGAAAATGGCTTCTACTACGACTTCGAGCTCCCGCGTTCGCTCACGCCAGAAGACCTCGACGACATCGAAAAACGCATGCGAAAGCATATCTCCGCACCCGAACGATTCCAGCGCGCGGAGCTCAGCCGAGCAGACGCGCTCGCAGCTTTCGCCGGCCAACCCTACAAGCTGGAGCTCATCCACGACCTGCCTGAGAATGAGGTCATCTCGACGTACACCAATGGCTCATTCGTCGATCTCTGTCGCGGGCCTCATGTTGAGGACACCGGCAAGATCGGCGCGTTCAAGCTGATGAGCATCGCGGGCGCATACTGGCGGGGCGACGAAAAGCGACCGATGCTGCAACGCGTGTACGGCACCGCATGGAAAACGCAGGAGGACCTCGATGCCTATCTGCACCAGCTCGAGGAAGCTCGCCGGCGAGACCATCGCAAACTGGGGCGCGAGCTCGGCCTGTTCACCATCTCAGATGAAATCGGAGCCGGGATTCCGATCTTCTTCCCGAAGGGCGAGATACTCCGATATCTCATGGAGGGCTACGTCCGGGACGTTCAGACGCGTTACGGGTATGACCACGTCTGGACGGGCCACATCGTCAAGGAGGAGCTCTACCGCCGCTCTGGCCATCTGGAGCACTACTCCGATGTCATGTTCCCACCGATGGACGACGAGGGAACGGTCTATCGGCTGAAGCCGATGAACTGCCCGTCACACATGACATTGTTCAATCAGCAGCTTCACTCATATCGCGAGCTCCCCCTACGATACGCCGAGTTCGCCACACTCTACCGTTATGAAAAGTCCGGCGAGCTGAGTGGGCTGACGCGTGTCCGATCGCTCACGCAGGACGATTGCCATATCTTCTGCACGCCGGATCAGATCGGCGTCGAGTTCGGTCGAGCGCTCGATCTGATCTCCGAGATTCTCGCAACATACGGAATGACGGACTATCGCATCCGATTATCCCTGCGTGGTGAAGAAGGCAAGTACGTCGCCGACGACGACAAGTGGCAACAGGCCGAAGACGCGCTGCGGGCCGCGCTGGATGCCAAGGAGGTCGCTTACGACCCGGTCGAAGGCGAGGCCGCGTTCTATGGCCCGAAGGCGGACTTCATGGCCAAGGATGCGCTCGGGCGGGAGTGGCAACTGTCGACGATCCAGGTCGACTTCATTCAACCCGAGCGGCTCGGCTGCAAGTACATCGGCGAAGACGGGCACGAGCACACGCCGGTCGTCATTCACCGTGCGGTGACCGGATCGACCGAGCGCTTCCTCGGCGTGATGATTGAGCACTTCGCCGGCGCGTTTCCCGTGTGGCTCGCGCCGGTCCAGGCAATCATCATTCCGATCGCCGACCGACATCAGACATATGCCGAGAGTGTTGCCCAGCGACTACGAATGCGCGGGTTCCGCGTCGAGGTGGATCTCGGCAGCGATCGCATGCAGAACAAGATCCGTGTTGCGCAGCAGCAGAAGATCCCGTTCATGCTGGTTGTCGGTGACAAAGAAGCTGAGGCAGATGCGGTTGCCGTCCGTTTGCGCTCTGGAGAAAATCTCGGCGCAACGCCAGTCGAACAATTCATCAACCTTCTCGGCGGACTCGTCGATAGCAAGTCACTGTCGCTCGTCGAGTAGCCATTGATTCCTCGTATCCTCCGGGTGCTGGCGGCAGTCCGCCAGCGCCCGAGCGACCGGTGGCTAGCGCACGGATGAAGGGCACGGGATGTTACCAGAGGATCGTCGTGAGCGGATGCGTCGCTACCGGCTGTGGCTGGTTGTCGGCAGTCTCCTGCTTGTCACCTGGACTCTCTGGACTGCCCGTGAGGCGCTCTTCCCGTTTATCATCGGGCTGACAGTCGCCTACCTGCTCCAACCCCTCGTCAACCGCGTTCAACGCATGATTCCACCACGCGGCGTTCTGGTTCGGATCCGACGCACTCTCGCGGTGATCGTCGTGTACGGTGTTGCGCTCGGCGTCCTCGGTCTTAGCCTCTACGTGTTCGGAACCCGGATCGCACACGAGACGATTGACCTCGTAGAGAACATGCCCGGCTATGTTGACATGGCGCGTGATGAGTTCCAGTCCTGGAACGACTGGTATCTGGAGACAATCCCGGCAAGTGTTCGCCTGAAAATCGAGGAGAACCTCGACGAGGCCGGCCGCGTGGCTTCGTCAGCGATCCAGGCGACCCTCCTCGCGACGGTCGGCACCGTCCAGAGGGCAGTCGGACTGATCGCTGGGCTGGCTCTCCTGCCACTCTGGATCTTCTATCTGCTCAAGGACCAGGGTAAGGCGTTCGACTTCTTTTACCGGCTCTGGCCACGTCCGCTGCAGCGCGATGTTCGCAATATCGTCGGCATCGTCGACGGCGTCCTCGGGTCATACATTCGCGCCCAACTGTTCCTCGGGGTCGTTGTCGGAGTCGTGACGCTGATCGGGCTGGTCGTCCTTGATATTAAGTACGCCGCGCCACTCGCGATCCTTGCCGGGATCTTCGAGATGGTTCCGATCCTCGGACCCTGGCTATCGTTCATCGCAGCCGCGATCGTCGTGCTCGCAACCGACCCTGGGAAGATCTGGATCGTCGCGATCCTCTTCCTGTTGATCCAGCAAGTCGAGAATACGTTTCTGGTGCCCAAGATCCAGGGCGATGCTGTCGATATAAACCCGGCAGTCATCATGGTGCTCCTGGTCGTCGGCGGCGCGCTGATGGGCGTCATCGGTGTCGTCGCAGTCGTGCCGCTTGCCGCGATCGCGAGAGACGTTTTCATCTACGTCTATAACCGGCTGACAGAGGAAGCTCACAGCAGCGACGCACTCCCCCCTCACGGCCATATTCCCGAATAGCCTCCAGTTCGGAGGCTACCGTCGGATATCCGACTCATCCGCGGCGAAGATCGACGCGAGCTCGGCAATGAATCGCTCATCGTCATCGATCTCCATCTGGTAGGCGGCATCATCCGCGCCGAGGGGGCTTGCGGGGAGCGAGAAGCGCACCCAGCCCTCGGCAGCCGCCACACACACGAACTCGGTCACCCGGATTTCAAATTTCGCGTAGGTGACTGGCGGCGCGAGAATCTTGTAGTACCGCTCGCCCATCCCGTTCGCGGTCCAGATTTGCCGGATCATCTGACGGTGACGCGCTGCGATTCCCGACGTGCTCAGCTCCTGCGCGAGAAAGCCGCGCACGAACGCTGACATCCAGCCCAGCTCACGCATCTCATCGGAGCAGATCGGACAGAGCCCGCCAGGAGCATCCGGATAGTCAAATGAACGCTTGCATCGGTAACACCACAGGAATGTGCGCTTTGCCATGGTCTATGCTAAACCGCCTCGAATGCTGGATACTTGCCAGCGGCCACTGTCTCGTTTCGGCTGATTCGATTGAGGCCAACGCGTCAGCGGGATGACCCGGCAAGGCCCCGCATCAGTTGATCCATCGCCAAGGATACAGGAGACTAATGCTCGCACTACATAACGCCTTGTACACGACGCTATTGATGCTGACGGGCGGGCTCACGGTGTGGGCCTTTTTTCTGCTGATCACTGGACGTCCGATCGACGGAGCCTATCGGTCGACGTATGTGCTGATGATCGGCGCTGCGATCGGCCAGGGCATCGTTGGGATCGTGATGCTCCTGGAGGGTCTCCGACCTGGACAGAGCTTTCACTTCCTCTACGGCGTCAGTCTGGTTGTGTTCACCGGATTCGGCTACGCCTGGGCAACGCGGGGGGACGCCAGACGGGAGACCGTCACATTGGCTGTTGCCGCGCTCGCCGCGTTCGGGCTGATCCTTCGAGCGGCCGCGACCGCCCACTAAGTGAGCGGTCGCGTCTCTCAGGTCTTCATTGCGACAGGCGCCAGCCGAAGTCTATTCCTCGTCGGATTTCCGGTCAGCCCAGCGCTGGACGACATGTGTCAGCCAGATGCCGACGATCATCAGTGGGAAGACGAGCAACAGCTCCATCTGCTCGGTTGCGCGAAATAGCATCGGTCGCCCTCTCTTCGCCTGTGTGACGGCGCTACTGCAGCGTCTTAATGAAGGCGATGACCGCGTTGATTTCGTCATCGCTCAACTGGAACGGCGGCATGACCGGCGCGAAGCCCTTCACGATCTTGGCTCCGGGCTGAAGGATCGATTCCTTGATGTACGCGTCGTCGGCTGTCACCGTCGACCCGTCCTCGAGCGTCACCTCGTGACCGTAAAGTCCCTTCCAGGACGGTCCGGTCTTCGGCGTGCCGTCGATTGAGTGGCACGCGGCGCACTTCTCCTGATAGATCTGCTGGCCCTGCTGGGCGAGCGGGTCCGAGATAGGCGACGCTGCCGATGTGGGCACCGGCGGCGGTGTCGGAGCAACGCCACCATGTTGCGACAGGACATATGCGTCGACCTTCGCCCAGTCACCGCTGTGGATCAGGTTCAGCACATCAGTAACCTGCTGCTCGGACAGCGGGCCACCGTCTGCCTGTCCCCAGGCGGGCATGATCGTCGGGCCGCCGCGCTCGATAGTCTTGCGCAACACTGGCTCGCGCTGATCCCAGGCGGTTCCGGCTTCCTGGTTCAACGCGACATTCAGCGGGACACCTCGGCGTCCCTGTGCGCTGCCGTCCGGTCCGTGACATTCAACGCAGAACTGCGAGAAGATCGCCATGCCCCGGTCGACCGACTCGGTGAGCTTTTCTTCCTCAGCTGAGCTCCGCCGGTGTGGTTCGTTGAAGAGGTAGATTATGACCAGCGACGCAATGACGACCAATCCGATCGCAACAAATGCCGCTTGACGTTGAGACGATCCCACTCGCGTTAGTCTCTCTCTACCTTCATCACCAGCGAACCGGTGATCCGAACGCCGACGATCCCAGCGATGCGACCGCTATCCAGGAAGCTTGGTCGCCTCATTCGGATGGAACTCCTGTCGCTCGATAACGTGATCGGGATTCGTATCTACAACGAGATTCGATCCCTCGATTGTGATCGGAAACAGATCCATTGCACGCGGGGCTGGCCCGGCGATCCGGTTGCCATGTCGATCGTAGATCGACCCGTGGCACGGGCAGTGGAAGTCGCCTTCTCCGGCATTCCACGGCACCGTGCAGCCCAGGTGGACGCACTTCCAGTACAGCGCCAGAACGCCGTCGTCATTGTTGATGATGTAGAACTTGCCGTCGCGATTCACCAGCGGATCGGCGCCAACAGCAGGCACCGCCGAAATCGGCACATTGATCGGCTTGCCAAACGCCCCGGTCTTGTTCGGCCAGAAGAACACAACAAAGCCGCCGGCCAACTCAAGCAAAACAATCCCGACGCTGCCCAATACCGTATTCCGCAAGAACGAGCGACGAGTCACACGCCGTGTCCCGACACCTTCATGCAGTCGGCTCAGCAGTGCCGCGATCCCTGAAATGACCGGCGCCAAGACCAGTCCTGTGATCGTCCGCAACAGCGCTACCATCCGAAGTTCCTCACTCCTTGACGCGCCCTGGGTCGGCGCGTGCATCCACTCGCGCCGACTAGTGATGTGCCGCGTGCTGCAGATCCACCCACGGCCAGTACAGCTGCAGCGCCATGCCGTAGCCTCGGAAGAACGTCCCCATGATCGTCAGGAAGAAGTAGGTCGCTACGAAACCGGTAAACAACCCGATGATCAACTCTCGTCGTGTTGGTCGGTAGATTCTCTGGAGCAGCACGACCAGAATCAGTGAGAACGCGATCATGACGATAACCGGGATCACCTTCTCATAGATGATCTCTGGCACCTTGCCCTGCAGCGACTTGGTGACGCCGATGTAGGCGTCGAACATGATCAGGCCGAACTCGACGACGACAGTGAAGATCGCGGAGAACCAGACGATCTTCTTGCCTTTGTCTGACGTAAACAGCACGCCGACCCCGAGTGGCGATCGATCGACGAACGGAATCGCTGCGATCAGCACGAGCGCAGCGGTCGGCACGATCACGCCGGCCAACGCCGGGTGCATGTGCAGCAGCAGCTCCTGCAGGTTCAGGAAGTACCACGGCGCTTTCGCCGGATTCGGCGTAACCGTCGCGTTCGCCTGCTCAACGAGCGGCGGGTTGAACATGAACGAGAGTCCGAGGAGCAGGACGAGGAAGATAACCGCGCTCAGCGCCTCGACAACCACCAGCGAGGGCCAGACCATGACCTCGTCTTCCGCGAGATCGGTCGGCCGCGCCGCGGTCCGCCCTCTTACAAGCTCAAGCAGTCGCTGGCGTTTCTCTTCGCTGATGCTCGGCGCCTCTACAGCGCCGGATCGTGCAACTTCAGCCACTGGTGCTACCCCTTCTTCGCCCCATCAGTCGATCTGAGTCACGACCAGGTCTACATCGGACCCGAGATGCCGCCGTCCTTGCGAATACGCCAGAAGTGCACGGCCATCATCACTGCTGCAGCGAGCGGCAGGAAGATCACGTGGAGCGTGTAGAACCGAATCAGTGTGCTCTGGCCAATCTCCAGGTCACCAACGAGCAGGAACTGCACTTTGGGACCAATGAGCGGCGCGGCCTTCGCCATGTTCGT
Organism: uncultured Chloroflexota bacterium; assembly: GCA_937870985.1. Classification (GTDB taxonomy): domain Bacteria; phylum Chloroflexota; class Chloroflexia; order Thermomicrobiales; family CFX8; genus JAMLIA01. The sequence goes on along the minus strand of CALMXF010000002.1, from coordinate 19,970 downwards.
GCCGACCGTGATTGCCCAGTACGCGAGCTGATCCCATGGAAGAAGATATCCGGTGAACGACAGGAGAAAGGTCAGGAAGAGGAGGACGACCCCAACGACCCAGTTGAACTCCCGCGGCGGCTTATACGAACCGGTGTAGAAGACACGGCACATATGCAGGAAGACGGCGATCACCATGCCGTGCGCGGCGTAGCGATGCAAGTTGCGCATGAGCTGCCCGAAGGTGACCGAGGCTTCAATGTCCTGCATGTTCTGCCACGCCTGGTTGGTCGATGGAACGTAATAGAACATCAGCAACACGCCGGTCATGACCAGGATCAGGAACATGAAGAACGAAAGGCCACCGAGGCAGAACGTGTAGGTGACCTTCGTCGCGTAGCGTTTGATCTTCACGGGATGAAGATGCAGGAAGACGTTCGAAGCGATGATCAACGCCTGGTTGCGCTGAGTATCGGGATATCCGTGTCGCACGATCGAGCGCCAGAGTGCGCTGCTTGTCACACGATCGGCGATCGTCTGCTCTCGTCGCATCGTTCCCCTCGTCTCAGCCCGCGAGTCCGCGGCGCCAACCCATCGACCCCGTACATCCGACCGCGACGCCCGATCGACCAACCGACCAGGATCGCTGTTCGTGCCTGCGACGTGACATGTTACCCGATCTTCAGGCCAGGCTCAGAATGATAAGCGACACCAGCGATGTTTGGCCTGTGGAACGAGTAACGCGCACCCCCATCGGTCGGGACGCTACCCGACGATCTGTGGGGAAATCTGTGGCGCAGTATAGCATAGGCCAATCGCTGCGCCAGACGTTCAACCGACAACCTTCGCGCCGTCGTTGTCGACTGCACGCGCCCTGCGCATGCATCCGCGTATCTGCCCGACGCTCTAGTGATGACTTCCTTCGTTGTGCGCGGATCTGGTCCGCAGTTGCGGGAATAGAATCACCTCGCGGATCGACTGCTGATCTGTGAGGAGCATCGCCAACCGATCGACACCGATCCCGAATCCGCCTGTTGGCGGCATGCCGTACATCAGAGATCGCACATAGTCCTCGTCGATCGGCATCGCCTCTTCGTCGCCCTGTGCCCGGTCCTGCGCCTGCTCAAGGAACCGCGCCATCTGGTCCATCGGGTCGTTCAGCTCTGAATACGCGTTGCAGAGCTCAATCCCACCGATGAACACCTGGAAACGCTCCACGATTCGCTCCGACTCAGGCGACTGCTTGGCGAGCGGAGAGAGTTCCACCGGGTAGTCGATCAGAAACGTCGGCTGGATCAGATGGGGCCGGACGAACGTCTTCATGAGCTCATCGACGATCCGGGGCCAGACTGTCGTCGGCTCGACATCAGCGCCGCGCTCCCGTGCGAGCTCGTACAGCGTCTGCTGATCGCGCACCTTGGTGAAGTCGATACCGGTCGCCTCGAAAATCGCGTCCGCCATTCGCAGCCTGCGCCATGGTGGCGCGAGGTCTATCTCGTGGCCATCGTAGGTGATCTGGGTCGTGCCACGAACCTCCTGCGCAACACCCGAGACCATGCGCTCGGTCAGGTCCATCACGTCGCGATAGTCAGCGTAGGCCATGTAGAACTCGAGTTGCGTGAACTCAGGGTTATGTCGTGTATCGACGCCTTCATTCCGGAAGTCCTTGCAGATCTCATAGACCCGCTCGAAGCCGCCGACGATCAATCGCTTCAAATAGAGCTCATCGGCAATACGGAGGTAAAGTGTCTGGTCGAGCGCGTTGTGGTAGGTCGTAAACGGCCGCGCGTGGGCGCCACCGTAGATCGGCTGCAGTGTCGGGGTCTCGACTTCGAGGAACCCCTCGCCATCGAGAAACCGGCGGAGCGCGGTGATCATTCTCGCGCGGGTGACGAAGATGCTCCGCACGCCCGGGTTTGAGAACAGATCTGCGGATCGCTGGCGATAGCGAAGCTCAGTGTCTGTCAATCCATGCCACTTCTCGGGTGGCGGTGTGACAGCCTTGGAGAGCATCGTCCACGACGCCGCTTCGACGGTCACTTCGCCGGCCCTGGTGCGGAACAGATGACCCGCGACCTCAATGAAGTCACCGAGGTCCACCATGTGGATGAACCGATCGTAGTTCTCCACGCCGACGATATTCGCGCGAAGGTACACCTGTAAACGCCCGTGGCCATCTTCAATGTGGGCGAACGTCGCCTTGCCCATCTGGCGAAACGACATGACCCGGCCGACCACAGCGACTTGCTCCGGGTCACGCCCATCTGGCCAGCCACCCTCGCCCGATTCGTACCTCACGAGCACGTCACTGGCCGTGTGGGTTCGCGTCGATCGTGCCGGATATGGTTCGATCCCCTGTTCTCGCAGCGCATCCACCTTCGCCAGGCGGACGAGCTGCTGCTCACTCATCTCCATGGAACACCCCCCTTGTAGATACGTCGACTCAGCGCGTGAAGTTGCGCGCGTGAAACGACCGCGAGCCTGTGCGCGGGCCCGCGGTCGATACTCATCCCAATTCGTGGGCCATGAGGCCCTACTGAACGGACTTGATGAGATAGACGGTTTGCCCGCCGGGCGCGGAGACGATAACGCTATCGCCGGCGTGTTTACCGAGGAGGGCTGCCCCGACCGGTGAGACATCCGAGATTCGTCCCTGCCGGGGATTGGTCTCCTGCGGACCGACAATCGTCCAGGTCTCTTCAACGCCTTCATCATCGACGAGTGTCACGATCGACCCGAACCCGACCGCTCCAGGCGCGCCAGCGCGCTCGACGATTTCCGCGGTTGCCAGAAACTGGTCAATCTCGCGAATACGAGAGTCAAGCTGAACCAGCTCTTCCTTGACATCCTCGTACTCACTGTTGTCAGAAACGTCACCGTCCGCCGAAAGCTCCTGAATTCGCGCCAGAAGCTGAGGTCGCTTGACAGAGCGCAACAGATCGCGCTCGCCTTCGAGATCGACCTTACCCGCCGGTGTCAGCTTGGCCCGCTCATCTGTTGCCATGGCGTCTTTACTCCCCCGACTTCGCGCCCGCGAAGCAGTCAGAAGATACAATAAACGGCCGCAGATGCGGCCGCCGAAGTGGGCACGACTGGGCTCGAACCAGTGACCTCACGGATGTGAACCGTGCGCTCTGACCAACTGAGCTACGCGCCCGTAGACTGTGGCGCGATTATATCACGCCACAGTGCTATCGATTTCAGCCTGGTCTCAGCTCGTTACGCCACTCAGCGCGCTCGTGGCGGCGCGAACAGCGTGACGGATACGATTAATCGAGCGACGTAGAGCGTGCGACGAGCCCCAGAGCTCATCATCGCTCATCTCGACCAGCGGACGATGTGGACGCAACGCCGGGAGTGATTCCGCGCCGAGCGCGAGATCGTGGCCGAACTCACCACTCAACGTGTAATTCGCCGGAACCAGCGCTTTCGTCGCTGCAAGAATCGCGGCGCTGATCCGCGCAGCCTGGTCGGACGTGATCTCGCCGGCCGCGAGTGTCGCGACTGCGTCCGCGGCCTTTCGCGCCTCAGTGAGGTCAGCGATCAGCGCATCGAAGCCAGGATCGTCAGCATCGCTGCCCCGCGGTAGCGATGCCCAGAGCGGCACGATCTCCTGCAGCGACCGCGCCATCTCGTCGATGGCTGCGCCGGCGGACAGCGGCAGAACGGCGTCGGTAACCAGCCGGCCGACCGTCTCGACGTAGACACGAGTGTCCCGGACAAGGTAGTCCGCGTCGATCTTGTCCAGCGTATCGTCGGTTGTGTGCCACCACCAACCGAGCCCGCCGCCGCGTGCCGTCGTGCCTCCCAGGAGGAATGCCTGGTCGGCCGTCATCTCGTTGACTTCCCCCTGCTGGGACATTGACATGTAGAAGGACGAGAGACCGACTCCCCAGAACGATTGGTCGCCAGCTCGCCCGAATCGCTTGTACTCCAGCGACTGATCCACCTGTCGCCCGATGATCTCGCGCGCCAACGGGTAGCTTTCGGCCATCGTGTTCGAGCCGGTCAGGTCGGTCGCGCCAATCCCGCCGGTTGAGTCGACGTTGACGTGGGCGACGCAGCGCTCCCGAAGATCGAACCAGAATCGGTCAGCGAACCAGGTCGAGCCGGCGTACCGTGCGTGTGAATGGCCGGACCAGAACGCGAATCGCGCGCCCCGGGTGAGCTCTCCCCGATGCGCCGCGAGAATTCGAGCCGTCTCGATCATCGTCGCGTTCGCGCTCGCGTTATCCATCGCGCCGTAGTGCCACGAATCGACATGGCCACTGAACATCACATAGTCGCGGCCATCAACATCAAGATCGGCAATAAGGACCGGGATCGGCCTCCAACCAGTATCTACCTCGGTCCAGACCCGCGCTCGTCCCTTCCCGGTCTGGAGCCGCTTCTTGAGTCGCTCCCCGGCCTCCGTGTCGATCGAGAGCATCGGCACCGTCGGAACACGGTCAAACCGGTCGGGCGTCGGCGATCCCCATATCGGCGACACGATCATCTCGTGGACGTGGTCGCCGGAGATATTCACGACTGCCAGCACACCGGCTCGGGTCGCTGCGTCCGCCTTGCCCGGAGTCGCCAATCCGTCGGTCAGGACGATCTTCCCGCGAGCGCCCGCGGCAGCAAGATCACCATCCTCGCCGCGGCCGGCATAGACGATCTCACCGACAACGCCGTTTTCGCCGGTGCTCGTCCCGAAAGCGTGCGTTATGCACGGACTCAGTAACTGGTCATCAACGACGAGCGATCCGCTGACTGGTAAGCTCACCAGGCAGGTCGGCTCGTAGAACGTGGTCCGCAACCCAGCCGTCTGGAGCGTCTCGGATACGTAGTCGAATGCCTTGCGTTCGTCATCGCTCCCCGACAGACGAACCCACTGGGCTATCGCCGCGGTGTCATGCATGAGCCGATCAGCGGAGACCTCGTCGATCCACGTGCCCGGCGTTGGCTTCGTCATACCGTTTCATTCCTCAAGATCTGCTAGTCGCACTCCGCAACGCACTCAACCTCGACGAGAGCGCCGGCCGGGAGCCGGGCTACCTGGACGGTCGACCGAGCCGGCTTCGCGTCCCCGAAATGATGAGCGTAAATCCCGTTGAACGCGGCGAAGTCGTCGAGGTTCGCCAGGAAACAGGTCGTCTTGACGACACGGTCCAGAGACGAGCCGGCCGCCGCGAGGACCGCCTTCAGGTTCTCCATCACCCGTTCGGTCTGCGCTTCGATCTCACCGTCGACGAGCTTCCCCGTCGCAGGATCCAGCGGGATCTGGCCAGCGGTGAACACGTAGTTCCCGGTCTTGACGGCCTGAGAGTATGGCCCGATGGCGCCTGGCGCCTTGTCCGTTGCAACGATCGTCCCCACAGGTCTCTCCTCTACGTTCGATTCAGTCCATGCATCACGCCGGCCACTCCGGCGCGTGCCTCGGGTGCCTTCTACCACTCGCGTCGTCCGCGGTCAACGGCGCGCCCGATGATGCAGCCCTCCGTTACACTTCGCGTCATGAATTTGATCTCCGTTCCGGCACGAACGATATGACGCGCGTCACCGTCGTGATCGTCAATTACAACGGTGGCGAGACTTTGCTCCGTTGTCTCTCGGCGTTGGTCCAACAGACCAGCCGGCCCGACATCATCGTTGTCGACAACGCCTCTGCGGACGATTCACTCGCACAGATCGCTCGACAGCATCCGGCAGTCCAGGTCGTACCGTTACGGCGAAACAGCGGGTTCGCTCGTGGATTCAACATCGGTGTCAGCCGGATTGATGCGGACGATGGGATTGTCGTTGCGCTGAACCCGGACACGCTGCCGAGCGCCGATTTCATCGAGCGGCTTACGGCCCCGTTCGCGAACCAGCCGAAGGTCGGCTCGGTGGCCGGCACACTGACATTTTCATCCAATCCGAAGGTCATCGCCTCGGCAGGTATCGTCGTGCACCGAAACGGCGTTGCGCTCGACGCGCGTGTCGGGGAAGCGCTGGGTAGTCTGCCGGCCGTCGAATCGCAGCCTGTGTTCGGGCCGTCCGGCGGCGCGGCGGCCTACCGTTTGCGGGTGTTTCGAGAGGTCGGCGGCTTCTGTGAGCCGTTCTTCCTCTATCTGGAGGATGTCGATCTGGCGTGGCGGATGCGGTTCGCCGGCCACGAATCGGTGTGGGTTCCTGCCGCCAAGGCACGACACGACTATTCCGCGTCGGCCGGCGAAGGGTCCGCGCTAAAGCGCCGACTCATTGCGCGAAACCGTATCTGGACTCTGGTTCGCTGTTTGCCTGTCGAGATCTGGCGGCGGGACCGTGCGGCGATCCTGACGACCGATGCGCTTGCTTCGACTTACGGCTTGGCGACGCTCGACCCAGCGCTATGGGGCAGATTGGCAGCGCTGCCGCTGTTGGCGCCGAGGCTGAGAGAGCGATGCGTCATTCAAGGACAGGCGCGAGTCAGTTGGGAGGCGATCGACCAATGGCTCCAGCCGCCGGTTTCTCCGCGACGGCTTCGCGAGTTACGGCAGTTGACAGGCAACCTTGCCAATCAGTCAACTCATGACAAGCGCTAGTGGGATCGCGTAGACTGTACGTACGCTATCTCTTCGTAACCATGTGCGACGAGTAGAATTTTAGCGAATGACCTTTACGCCGAATCGACGCAGGAAGGCGTACGCGCACCCAGATGTCAGCACTTGCACGACCAACCAACGAAATCGCCCGAACCCCGGCCGAACCCAGGATCCCGCGACACATCGCCTCGGCGGTGTTGATCCTCGCCGCCACGATCTGCGTGATAGCGATCGTCGCCGGGGGATCCCTGCTGGCCTATGGCCGCCTTCAGCATGGGAACTCGATCTTCAACGGGGTCGGCGCTGCCGGCCTCGACCTGAGCGGCAAGAGCCAGTCCGAAGCGGCAGCGCTTCTCGCTGCCCGGTTCGATGACTACGCGGCGCGACCGCTGTCCTTTCAGGCGGACGGCCATAGCTTTACTGCCACCCCCGCTGAGTTGGGCGCGACGTTCGACGCCGATGCAACAGCGTCCCGAGCATTCGCGTTCGGGCGTCACCAGTCCCTCTGGCAGGAATCACGCAACTGGATTGATGCCGTCTTTGGCGGTCACCAGGTCGCGCCTGTCGTTCGCCTCGATCCTGCCCGTTTCACCGCGACGTTCGACCAGAACGCGCGTGTCGCTGCTAGTCCGCCCCGTGACGCTTCGTTCGTCCAGCGGAGCGACGGCTCGATCGCCATCGATCCTGGGGCATCTGGCCTGGAGATCGATGTCGAGGCGACCTACCAGCTCGTCGGAGAGCGCCTCACAACCCTCTCAGGCCGCCCGATCGACGTTGTGACAACCACGATCCCTCAGCAAGTTGCCGGCGATCGACTGACGTCGGCCCTTGCGGATGCATCTGCCCTGGCGGGACACCCGCTCGCGCTGGTTCTGCATGACACGACGTGGCAGATCCCCGCCGCAGATCTCTTCCAGATGCTCTCGGTGACCGACGACGGCGCCGGTGTTCATGTCGCCATCGATCGCGCGCTGCTTGGTCGCTCGATTGCGACGCTCGAGTCTGCGGTGTTCGCGCCGGGGATCGACGCAGCGCTCCGGAACGACTCCGGGTCGTTCACGATCACTCCTGCCGTTGCTGGGCAGCGACTCGATATCGTTGCGTCAACCGACGCAGCTATCGCCACGCTTCAGGCCGGCAAGACCGAGACGCAGCTCGTCACCCTGCCCGTTGCCGCCAACATCACCGACGACGAAGTGATCGCCGCGAAGACCAAGGCGGAGGCGCTCGTAGCCAAGCCGGTAACCCTGACCTGGGACGGCGGAACACTCGACCTGAAGTCCGAGCAGCTCGCAGCCGCTATACAGTTCGACGCAAACGCCGGACGCACGCCGTCCGTTGCTGTCTCGCTCGACAGCAACCTCATCGGGAAGTTTCTGTCTCCTGTCGCGGAGAAAGTCCGGGTTGCGGGCAAGAACGCCGACCTCCGCTGGATCAATGGGCAGGTCGAGGTGCGAGCGCCGGAGAAGAATGGCCGCGAGCTTGATTCCGATGCAACCGTGGCGGCAATTCTCTCAGGCGTCCGTGCCGGTTCGCTGCAGGTTGCCGTCGTAACGAAGGACGTCGCGCCACAGATGACGGCGGCGATGGCCGGAAGCGTCCAGATTCGGGATCTCCTCACATCGTCGGCGACCGAGTACGGCTCATCGGCGCCCGCTCGGTTCCACAACGTCGAGCTTGCTGCCAGCCGGGTAAACGGCGCGCTGGTGCCACCCGGTGGAACGTTTTCGTTCAACGACGCAGTCGGCCCTGTCACGTACGACAGCGGATACCAGACCGGTTACGGCATCTTGATCACGAACGGCAGTATCTCCACCGTCCCATCGGTGGGCGGCGGCATCTGCCAGGTCGCGACGACGGTGTTCCAGTCCGTCTTCTGGGCAGGGATGCCAGTCCAGGAGCGCTCGTGGCACCTGTACTGGATCCCGCGGTATGGCCAACCCCCGAGCGGGATGAAGGGGCTGGACGCTACCGTCGACCCGGACTACGCACTCGACTTCAAGTTCCGCAACGCCAGTGACAACTGGCTGGCCGTCAAGTCGTCCTATGACGGCTCAATGCTACGCTTCGAGCTCTGGGGCACTCAGACCGGCTGGCAGGTATCCGCCGAGCAGCCGGTGATCACCGACATCGTCCCGGCAACCCAGGAGATGCACTACGAGGAATCAGCCGAGCTTCCCCGCGGCACAAGCGTATACGTCGAGCACGCCGAGGACGGATTCAACGCGGCTATCCATCGGGTCGTCACGAAGGACGGCCAGGTTATCGACGACATGATCTTCCGTAGCAACTACGCGCCCGCCCGGAACACGACGCTCGTCGGCACCGGCTAGGGCGGCCGAGAGGACACTCTATGCCGAGCAGATCGAAGATCGATCCGCGAATTCTCGTTGCCGGGCTGCTGACCGGCGCGGTCGTCGGTGTCTGGGCCGGCCGCCGCGCCCAGGATCACATCCCCCAGGCCACCGGCGCGCCTGGCTCGATCAACTGGGATCGCGCTCGCTCTGTCGCCATCTCGATGAATCGCGAGTCGCTGCTGACCGAGCATGAGCGACGCCGCCTGGACAGCGAGTATCACGACCTCGTCCAGCAGACGATCCCCCTTGTCGCCGACTTTACCGGCGCCAGCCTCCCATTCCCACTTGACAAGATCTACACATTCGACCGGGTCGACTGGATCGAGGCGAACCTTCGGTCGTTCCAGCACATGTTCGAGCCGATCGAGCGCCTGAATCTGCTCGGAGGGTCAGATTCTTCCCGGCCGGCGAACGCTGTCTGGAACGGGTTGAACCAGACCGTTGTCAGCTCCGAGCTCGGACTACTGCTTGGCTATCTCGCCCGCCGGGTTCTCGGTCAGTACGACCTTGCCCTGCTGGGCCGCGAGCCCCTGACAGAGAGCGGCAAGCTCTACTTTGTCCAGCCAAACATTCGCAATCTGGAGACAAGCCTCCACGTGCCTCCGCAGCAATTCCGGCTCTGGCTGGCGCTCCACGAGACGACGCATGCCTTCGAGTTCGAGGGCCACCCGTGGGTCCGCGAACATATGAATGACATGATCGACGAGTATTTCGATTTTCTGACACAGGATGTCGAATATCTGAAGCGCGGAGTTGCCGGGATGCGAGCCATCTGGCAGCGCTCCCACAACAGCGACGACAAGGCGACTGGTTCCTGGATCGAGATGGTGATGACGCCGGATCAGCGCCGTCTTTTCGCCCGGATGCAGGCGACGATGGCGGTAATCGAAGGTTATTCGAACTACGTGATGAACGCTGTCGGCCGAAAGTTGATGCCCGACTACGCGCTGATCGCGCGGCGATTCGAGCTGCGACAGATACAACGCTCTCCTGCCGAGCAGCTTTTCGTCAGGCTGACCGGCCTCGATACGAAGCTGGAGCAATATCGGCTCGGCGAACGGTTCATCGACGAGATCGCCCTCATCGCCGGCCGAGCCACGGTTGAGCGCCTCTGGGAAGGACCCGCGATGCTACCGACACTCGCCGAGCTCCGTGCCCCGCATGACTGGCTCGTGCGTATCGACTCTCCCGCTGGCGCCGGCGGCGCTGTGTCGTGACACTCGATCTCGCCACAATCGCCGAACGAATCTCGCTACTTGTCGGATCTCTCGACCCGGAGCGGGACCGCGACCGCTTCGACGCGCTCGACCGCGCATGGGCAGAAGCGGATAGCGCCGAGATTACAGCGCGACTGGCACACGGGAAACCGGGCTTTCTCGTCGCGAGGACGAACGAGCAGCTCCAGGCAACCCACCCGCTTCCGGCTATTCCCTTCGACTATAGCGTCGCCGCAACCGACGGCTCGCTGATCGCCCCGGATCGGCACAGCCCAGTCCGCTTCTACCTGTTGAACATCGGCAAGGTGCGCCTGGAGTATGGCTCATCGCCCGCCGCGGAGCTGACAAACGAGCCAGATCTCCGATTTGAGGAGCGCGACCTGTTTGTGCCCGACGAAGTCCAACGCATCCCGGTCAACGAGAGCATCCTCGGTGTCAAGCGCGCGTGCGCCGAGCTGCACGCGGCAGTTGACTTGCTCGACCCGACCGGCACTGTCGTCGCGCTCCAGGACGGCACGCTCATCCTCTGGGCAACCGACTCGTTGCACGATGCGGTTCGCGACTGGGCGGTCGCCGAATTCGTCGCAGCGCTGCGGCTGTTTCGCGACCGGGGGGTGCCACTCGCAAGCTACGTGTCGGCGCCGGGCTCCGCAGACGTCATGAACGCGCTCCGAGTGTCGCTGTGCGATTATCCACAACGCGGCTGGCCGGTCGATTGTGTTGACTGCCGCACGCGGATCCTCAGCGAGAGTCATACGCCCGTGTGCGACATCCTTCCTTCGGTAACCGACCGCTACCTGTTCGACCGCGTGGCGTGCCTTCGTGATGGTGAGCGTTCGGCCCTCTTCGATTCAGCGTCGAAGATCCTCACTAAGTACGACGACGACCTCCGCATCCAGTTCTTCTTTCTGAACGTCGGAACCGAAATCGCTCGCGTAGAGATTCCGCGCTGGGTTGGCGACAGTCCAGAACTTCTGGATCGCGTCCACGCCGTCATCTACGATCAGGCGCAAAAAGGGCGGGGATACCCGGTGGCACTGCAGGAGGCTCACGAGATGGCAGTGATCAGCACGTCGGATCGGCGACTGGTGGAGGAGTTGATCGAGCGTCAGCTCGCCGGCCTGGGAATTGTCATGACGTGGAGCGGGAAGAGCGGGAGCAAGCGTGGCCGTTTTGTCTGATCGAAGTGCGTCACCCTGCAACGAGCGGCTCGGCGAGATCATCGAGACGGCAACTACTGGCTTCACCGCCGAAAGTGACCAGCTTCATCTGCTGCCAGATCTCGGCGCGCTCGTCCGCGTCGGCGGGCGTTCGCCACAGCCTGCGTATTACGGCGTCGTCGCCTTCGGCGAGACCGGAGGCCTCGACGCGAGCCGGCGTGCCGTCCGACGCGGCGGCACGAACATCCAGGACGAAGAGGTCTACCAGCACCACCCGGAGCTTGAGCACGTCCTGCGAACGGTCTTCTCCGTCACCGTTGTTGGCTACGCGGCCGGCGTCAACTACCAGCACATGTTGCCGGCCCAGCCAGCGCCGCTGCACTACAGCGTCCATCCATGCCAACGGCATGAGGTGGCTGCGTTCTGCGCGAATCCTCGTTACCTGCCGATGCTGTTGTCGGCGTCCGGCGATCTGCTGCCCGAGATGCTGGTTGCCAGTCATCTCCGCTGGGTCGACACGACGCTAGCAGACGACCATGCCTGGCTGGCTGAGGCAACCCGCCGACTCGCCCGACTCATGAAGCGCGACTACGACCGCTTCGTCACCATCGCGCAAGCCGTCGCGCCGGACATCTGATCGGCGCGTCAGTGCCGGAAATGCCGTCGTCCGGCCAACATCATGGTCATTCCGCGCGCCTCGGCAACGGCGGTGGTCTCCGCGTCGCGAACCGATCCACCCGGCTGAACGATAGCGACGACGCCCGCATCGGCCGCGGCCTCGACGCCATCGGGAAATGGGAAGAACGCATCGCTGGCAAGCACACATCCGGAAGCTCGCTCGCCGGCCACCTTCGCGGCAATCCGGACGCTCTCGACCCGATTCGGCTGCCCGGCCCCGACTCCGGCTATCATCCCCGGCTGCGCCATCACGATCGCGTTCGACTTGACCCACTTTACAGCGCGCCAGGCGAACGCAAGCGTCTCCAGCTCCTCGGCGCTCGGCCGACGTGTCGTTACGCAATGCCATGCGCTAGTATCCAGATCGACGCTGTCCGGCTCCTGCGCCAGGAGCCCGCCTGGGATTGAGCGGTACTCGAGGCCACCAACCGGCGCGACGTTGCGGACGGTGATAACCCGCAGATTCTTCCGCTTCAGGAGGCTCGCCAGCGCGGCGTCCTCGTAGCCTGGCGCGATGACGATATCGAAGCGGTGCTTGCCGATCGCGCCCACCATCGCGGAGGTGACCACCCGGTTGACGGCGCAGATACCGCCGAACGCTGACACAGGATCCCCGGCGAGCGCTCTATGATACGCCTCTACCTGGTCATCGCTTGCGCCGACGCCACATGGGAGTGTGTGTTTGACAATCACAACGGTCTGGCCGGCAAAGTCCTGGGCACAGCCCCAGGCCGCCGTTGCGTCAAGGTAATTGTTGTACGACATCTCTCGATCGTCGTGGACATGCCACGACCCGACGCCAACCACCGGTCCGGGCGCCAGCAGTTTATAAACTGCCGCCCGCTGGTGGGGATTCTCACCATAGCGCACGTTGTGCAGTAGCTCTCCGCCGATCGCGAGCCGATGCGGAAATTCATGGTCGTCGACACGCAGGTACTGCGCGACGAGACTGTCGTACGCTGCAACATGGCCGAACGCCTTGGCCGCCAGCCGTCGTCGCGTCTCAGCGCTAACTGCGCCTGCGCCGACGGACTCGATCTCGGCGAGCACCGCGTCGTAATCGGTCGGATCTACCAGAACGATGACGCCGGCATGGTTCTTCGCTGCCGCCCGAACCATCGCCGGCCCGCCGATATCGATATGTTCGATCGCCACCTCGTCGCTCACCTCGGCGTCTGCAACGACTTCGGAGAACGGGTAGAGATTCGAGACGAGTACGTCGATTGGTGTGATGCCATGGTCAGCAAGCGTCATCATGTGCGCTGGGTCATCCCTCCGCGCCAGCAACCCGCCGTGGACCGCCGGATGCAGCGTCTTGACCCGCCCCTCGAGAATCTCCGGGAAGCCAGTGACCTCCGATACCTCCCGGACAGCAAGCCCGGCATCGGCGATTGTCCGCGCCGTCCCGCCTGTTGACAGGATCTCGAACCCAAGCGCAGCCAATCGTCGCGCGAGATCGACCACCCCGGCCTTATCCCAGACACTGATCAGCGCTCTTGACATCCGCTTCGACTCCCTTTCAGACAACCCCCGGACTCACTGCGCAACGACAACATCGGTTCGCAGATCCAGCCCGGCGAGCGTTCGCAACGATGCCGCCGCCGTCCGCAACCGGTCGCGCTCGATCGCCGGCTCCTCGCTTGCATGGGCAACAATCGTCAGCGCGCCACTCGTCTGGTCCACCGTCACCGATTCGACCAGGCCAAGGTGGCTTGCGTCGAGTGCGGCAGCCAGCCTGACGATGCCGACCAGCCGGCGAACCCGACGTTGGTCGTCGAAATCGAGATCCTGAAACCCTGCGTGCTCGATGCTCGGCGCGGTAACGCCGTGATAGCGAGCGGCGAGCGCGGCCAGGATTCTGTCATCCGGCCGGCCGAGCGGCAGCGACAACTCACGGATCACGTCGAACGACTTGCGATGATGGTCGCGTCCGCCCCGCGTGTACCCGACATCGTGAAGATATGCCGCGACAATCGCGATGTCGCGATCACTCGGGTCAAGACCCATCGGTCCGGCGAGGCCGTCGAACAACGTGCTCGCGTACGCTGCGCAGCGCTGAGCATGATCCTCGTCCGGTTGTTCGACTCGAATCTGCGCCAGGAGCGCCGAGACAGATGAATCGCGGTCAGAGCTGCTCATTCGCCCGGACTCCGCTGAAGGCCGCTGTGCAATACCTGGCAACCCGGGACACCATGTCGCACACGTCCAATCTCGACCACATCCGGGACGAGCCGCACTGCCTCGGCGACATCCTCCGGCCGTACTGCAACAACGTAGCCGATCCCCATGTTGAATGCGCGGAAGCACTCGTCGACAGCAATGTGCCCCATCTCAGCGATGTAGTCGAACAGCGGCGGAGGGGTCCACGCCGTGGCGTCAATCTCGGCCGCCAGCCCATCAGGCATCACGCGGGCAACGTTGCCGGGGAGGCCCCCACCAGTGATATGCGCCATGCCTCTGGCCAGGCCAGACTGAACCAGCGCGCGCGTCTCAGCGAGATACGATCGGTGTGGGCGCAGCAATGCCTCGGCAAGGGTCGATGTCATATCAAACGGCGCCGGCCCGGCAAGCCGCTCTCTCGATATCTCATCGTGAGCAATGCCGAGCGCCGCGCGGACGAGCGAGTAGCCATTGGTATGCAGGCCATCGCTCGGGAACCCGAGCAGCACGTCCCCGATCGCAACCGCGCTCCCATCGACGATCTTCGCCTCATCGACGAGCCCGACAATCGCGCCGACAAGATCGAAGTCGCCGTCCCGGTACAACCCCGGCATCTCCGCGGTCTCGCCGCCAACCAGGGCAACGCCGAGGCCGGCGCACGCTCTGGCGATTCCGCCGATGACGGTCAACGCATCATCCGGGTCGAGCTTGCCCGTCCCGTAGTAATCAAGGAAGAAGAGCGGTTCCGCGCTGCAGGCAGCAATATCGTTAACACAATGGTTGACCAGGTCGGCGCCGATACCGTCAAGTTGGCCGGCGATAGAAGCAACCAGCAACTTCGTTCCGACTCCGTCGATGCTCGACACCAGCGTTGCGCCTGGGTATTGCGCGCCGAGGCGGTAGAAGCCGCCAAAGTGCCCCAGTCCGCCGATCACATTCGGATGCGGCCGCCCATCACCGATCCCGCGCAGGCCGGCAACAACAGCGTCTCCGGCCTCGATGTCGACCCCGGCATCACGATAGCTGATCGACACGCCCGCCTCGCGCTCCACGCACATGCTCCTTCGCTAGGTCACTTTCGTGGCGACGCGCCCCGACCCGCCGGCCCGGATTATAGTCAGCACGGTCGTCTGGCGGCGGCCACAGATCAGATCTCGCTCGCGGTTGGTGTCCGTGTGCCCTGTCTGGCCCGACTATCGGACGGATGGAGAAACGGCTCGTAGCGGGGCAACAATCGACGCGGCAGCATTCCGGTCAAGTGCGTGCCGGACTCGTCGAACGTCGACTCATCGACACGCCCTGCGCGGTGGAACAGATTCACCAGTTCCGCTCGCTCGAACGGTATGGACACGCGCACCTGCTCCAGCCCCTGTGACTCGCCAATCGCCTCGCCGATCCGTTCCAGCAATAGATCGATCCCAATCCCACGTTCGGCGGAGATCGGAACGAAATCGCCGGGAAGCCCGAGCGACTCAGCCAATGCGCCAGGGTCGATCGTGGATTCGATCAGATCGATCTTGTTCAGCGCCGTCACCACGGGCTTCCCGAGCACGTCCAGCTCAGCGAGGATCTCGCGAACCGTTTCGGCCTGTTCTGGAGCGTCCGGGTGGGCGATATCCACAACGTGCAGGAGCACAGCCGCCTCGGAGATCTCCTCCAGCGTCGCCCGAAATGCCGCAATCAGCGTCGTCGGCAGATGATTGATGAATCCAACGGTGTCGGTCAGCAGCACCGGCCGGCCGTTCGGCAATGTGATCCGTCTCGTCGTCGGGTCGAGCGTGGCAAAGAGCTGATCCTCGGACAGCACGCCCGCGTTCGTCATCTGGTTCAGTAGCGTCGATTTCCCTGCATTGGTGTACCCGACGATCGCGATCACCGGGATGTTATTCCGTCTCCGATTGCTTCGGTAGAGCTCGCGGTGACGATGCACGTCGGACAGCTCGGCCTTGATCAGCGCGATCCGACTACGGGCCAGCCGCCGATCCGTCTCAAGCTGAGTCTCGCCCGGGCCGCGAAGACCGACGCCACCCACCGCCTGACGCTCAAGGTGCGTCCACATCCGTGTCAACCGGGGCAGCCGGTACTCAAGCTGAGCCAGCTCGACCTGCAGCCGACCCTCGTGGGTCTGCGCTCGCTTGGCAAAGATGTCGAGGATGAGCGCGGTCCGGTCGATGATCTTGACCTGAAGCCGCTCCTCAACTGTGCGCAGCTGACTCGGCGACAGCTCATCGTCGAAGATCACAACATCGGCGTGCAGCTCGCCGATCGCTTCCGCGATCTCTTCGAGCTTGCCCTTGCCAACGTAGGAATGCGGATGTGGGTGCGATAGCTTCTGCGTCACCGTCCCGACGACATCGAGGCCGGCCGTCTCGGACAATCGCGCGAGCTCTTCCAGGGAGGATTGCGCGGCCCAATCGTCTTTGTGGTAATCGACGCTGACGAGCAACGCTCGTTCGATCGGAGTTCTCGTCGGGAATGGTCCACGTTCAGCTATGTGATTCTCCTGTCAACTTCAGTTGCCAGCGCGCGGAGACCGCGACGCTTTCACTCATTCTATCAGTCAGCTATTCACGCACTTCGCGGCTCAAGGCGCCGGCAGGATCCGCCACGAGGTCCCGACAACGCGCGTCGAGTCGTCCCCTGGCTGCGGCGAGCATCTCGACTCGCTCGCGCCACCAGCCTCGATCGTGGTTGACACTGAATGTCGCCCGGTCGAGTTGCGCAGTCACCGCCGCGGGAGCTGGCCCGCCCGGCGCATCTCGCCGTTCGATAAACCGCTTCGGTGACAGGCACTTGGCCAGCATCTCCGGCTCGATGCCGACCTCGCGCCCGACTTCTCGCAAGGCGACCTCGTCAATGAACTCACTCGTCAACGTCGAGGCTTCGCCGCCGGATTCCGTCCACTCCAGCACGACACGCTCGGCCAGCGACCGCGCCTGATTGGCCGGGAACCGGAAGTCGATCGCGAGGAGATCGGCTAACTCCGAGCTGGTCGAAAAGCCACGGTGCGAACGGTGCGCGACCATCGCCCTGTGGATCGCGAGCGTCGAAAGAACCCGCGCCAGCAGCCGATACGTAGTCGCGGCATCGCGAAGCAAATCGACGACGGTAGTTGTTGCGGCCAATCGCGAGGTCATCGTCCCCAGCATCTGCCGGCCCAGCAGCTGTGATGTCAGTAATTGCGGCATCGCTGCCTGCGTTGCGAACGACACGCGGAGATGTTCCAGCACGAGTGGATCGCGCCGCTGAGGCTGAATGCGGACGTGATGGATGTATTCATCACCCGGCACGATCAACCCGACATCGTCCCGCGCCCAGTAGTTCAGGTCGCTGACGAGTCGGCTGAGCTCAACCGCCACTCCCGCCACGATTGCCGGCGCCTCGGTGAGATCATCGGTGGCGGCAATAGCGTCGAATGTGTTGTCGATGACCCCGTCGAAACCCAACCAGTCCGCCGTGCGTTGGCGGCGAACGGGCATCGCGGTGGACATCCCCGAGACTGCTCCCAGTGGCGAGCGGTTTACCCGCGCATACACCTCGGAGAGTCGCGTCGTCGCCCGGGCCAGTGGCCCGATCTGGCCCACCAGGTAATGCCCTAGCGACGTCGGCTGGACCACCTGGCCATGCTCGGTAGCGAGCACCAGTGTCGTCAGATGCTGGCCGGCGAGGTCGCCAATTGCTGTGCGAAGATCGAGCATCGCTGCCGTCAGATCGAGGATCTCCTGGCGCACCGTCATCCGTGTGGCCGCGACGAGCTGCTCCTCGGCACTCTGTCCCAACGTCACCTCCGCGGAAGTCGCCGTCTCGATCCGCCCCTCAAGGCGGCTCAGCGGCAGATCAAACGACTCACTCCCCGCTGGAAGGGGCTCCGCCAGCCGAGCTAGCGACCGCCCCGCGACGGCTGGCTCGATCACGCGCTGTTCCGCCAGATGAACGACGTGCGCTCGATAGATGTCGATCACTGCCGCGCCGACGAGCGCCTCGGCCCGCGACGCCTCCGGCAGGAGGACCTCGCGGGTATAGTCACCGTCCGGAAACTCCCTTCGCGGCGTCGCTGATTTCCGACGAATACCGGCCAATGGATTCTGACTCACCACTCTCGCCCTGCCTTTGACAACCATTCCGTTGCCTTAATGCTACATCCCGCCTGTGCATGCGGCGTATGGTTCTGTACCATGAGTGGGTGGATCGGGCTATAGCCTCCGGTCCCCGCATGCAAGAGAAAGCGACAAGCGATATGACTGCCTACGACTTCCCGGGCAAGGGGAAGGTCGCCGTCCTCAAGACCCAGCCCGAGACGATCCTCGACGACATCGGTCAGGTAATGAAGATGGCCGGCTATGAGGAGGCGCTCGACAAGACCCTCGACACTCTACTGAAGATCAACATTTCCTGGCAGACATGGTATCCGGCCTGCTCGACAGCCCCCTGGCAGCTCGAAGGGGTCATCCGCCAACTCCGTGCCGACGGCTACCAGCGTCTGATCGGCGCCCACAACAAGACCGTCGTCGTCGACGCCTACGTCGGAGAAAAGAACAACAAGCACAAGTACGTTGTCGACAAGTACGACGTCGAGAACGTCCACCTCTACGAACCAGAGGTCGAGTGGGTCGTCTACAAACCCAAGGGCGAGATGATGGTCCTGCCCGACATCTATCCCGAGGGCATCCGCATCCCCAAGATGTTCATGGGAAAGAACATGATCCAGCTCCCAACCGTGAAGACCCATGTCTTCACGACGATCACTGGCGCAATGAAGAATGCCTTCGGCGGGCTGCTCTCCGATCGACGCCACTGGACCCACTCCGTCATCGACGAGACGCTGGTTGACCTGTTGACGATCCAGCGCGAGATTCACCCCGGGCTATTTGCGGTGATGGATGGCACCTTCGCTGGCGACGGTCCGGGCCCGCGCGCAATGCGAGTCCACGAGAAGGACATCATTCTGGCCAGCGCTGACCAGGTGGCGATCGACGCGATCTCGGCGAAGATCCAGGGATTCAACCCGCTGGATCTCGAGTTCATCCGCTACGCCCACGAGCGCGGCCTCGGGGTTGGCGACCCGAAGGACATCGAGATCGTCGGTTACGACATCTCGGCCGAGGACTGGGGCTTCATCCAGGAAGACACTTTTGCCTCGAAAGGTCAGAAGCTGATCTATCACGGGCCGCTCAAGCGCTACGAGAAGGCGCTGCTGCAGTCACCAATCGTGCCGTGGAGCTACTTCGCCTCGAACTTCTACCATAACGTGTACTGGTATCCGGTCGTCGGCCGAAAGCGCGTCAAGGACGCGCTCGACACCAAGTGGGGCCAGATGTTCCAGTCCTACGACGATGGCAAGGTCGTTCTACCGGGCCCAGAGCCAATCTCGACCGCGATCGCCGCGGGCGGGGCGGTTGCCGCGGCAGCCGGCCTGCTGCTCGCCGGTAAGTCGCTGCTCAAGAAGTAGAAACATCATGCCAGTATGACGACGGGGCGCCGAATACGGCGCTCCGTCGTCATGCAGCCCCCCCGGCATTTCACGATGACGTAATGGGCACGCTTATGTCCCGGACGGCCGTCAGCCCCCGGTGGACTGCCGGGTGCGACTGTGCGGCCCTGTCAGCGTAGACGCCCTGATACTCCGCGGGAAGCATCCGTGCCAGCTCGATCATCATTGCGTCGGTGAGCTCGTCGAAACGATACCGTCCCCCCTCGGGCCTCTCGACAGACAATGAGAACGGTTCGCCGAAATGCGTCGTCACTCGGGGCCAGCGCCAGGTGCGCGTTCGCGTGTGGCGGTCCCCACTTAGCGGGAGATCCTCGTTGCCGATCATGATGCACGGGACGACCATGGCCCCCGAGCGCACAACCACCAGGCCAGCGCCGGCGCGG
>CALMXF010000001.1 GCA_937870985.1 uncultured Chloroflexota bacterium | reverse complement strand
CTTCCAAGCAGAATGTCGCGGGTTCGAATCCCGTCCCCCGCTCCCTTCAGCATCTTTCCCGGTAGTCCCCCAGACAGATGTCCATCGCCCTATCTCGCCACGGCCTATTATGTCATTCTATTGAGACCACAGATCCCGGTGTCCGGTCATGAGACATATCGGTGATACGATCATCGTCGTGGTGTTCAGGCGCTAGCGCGCCGAACCTATGCGATCCACCGATCACCTGGAGGTTTCGTGGCAGATCTCGAGCGCGTTGCTCTCTTTACGAACGAATACCCGCCGAACGTCTATGGCGGCGCCGGTGTCCACGTCGAGTATCTCAGCCGTGCATTGGCGAGGCACCTCTCCGTTGAGGTTCGCTCCTTCGGGAAACAGAATGTCATCGCAGGTCAACTGCGGGTTCGCGGGTATGAAGGTTGGTCGGAGCTTCAACATGGCACCGACCCACGCTATCGCGGCGCGCTCGACGCCCTCTCCCGGAGTCTCGCGATGGCGAAGGATACGCTCGAGGCACAGGTAGTCCATTGTCACACCTGGTACACGGATATGGCCGGCTTCCTCGCTCGGATGCTGTGGGACGTGCCATTCGTGCTGACGACGCATTCACTGGAACCACTCCGGCCCTGGAAGGTCGAGCAGCTTGGCGCTGCCTATCACATGAGCGCGTGGATGGAGCGCAGCGCGATCGAATCGGCCGACGCGGTCATCGCCGTTTCGCAAGAAACACGGAACGATATCCTGGAGAACTTCGCCGTCGCGCCTGAGCGAGTTCATGTCATTCACAACGGCATTGATCTGGATGAGTATCAGCGTGACCCGGCCACCGACGCAATCGTCGCGCGCGGGGTCGATCCAACGCGCCCATATGTGCTCTTTGTCGGGCGGATCACTCGACAGAAGGGGATCCTGCACCTCGTCAACGCAATACCATCGATCGATCCCTCATTGCAGATCGTGTTGTTGGCGGGCGCGCCTGATACGCCTGAGATCGGCAGAGAGATGGCCGAGCGGGTCGCTGAGGTTAGCGCCGGCCGGCCAGATGTCATCTGGATTGATGAAATGCTGCCTCGGCCGGAGGTTATCCAGTTCTATTCGCACGCCGCAGCATTCTGTTGTCCGTCGGTCTACGAGCCGTTCGGGATCATCAATCTCGAGGCGATGGCCTGCCGGACGCCCGTCGTTGCATCCAATGTCGGTGGCATCCCTGAGGTTGTCGTGCCGGGTGAGACGGGGTTGCTTGTCGACCTTGTGCTTCGTCCGGGCACGTTCGACCCGATCGACCCAGAAGGGTTCTCCGCGTCGCTCGCGGCAGCCATCAACCGGGTCGGGATGGATCCGGCGCTCCAGCGTGCATTCGGTGAACGTGGGCGAGCAAGGGTCGAGGCGCATTTCTCGTGGGACGCCATTGCTGAGAAGACGATCGATCTCTATCGGCAGGTGATCGACGAGTATCGCCGGCCAGTGGACTCGCTCTAGCGGGTGTTGTTCTCTCCCTGCATCACGGCGATACTGCCACCAATGGCTTGATGACGGAGGGAGATACCCAGCATGAAGATCGTGACCGGCGGCATTGCGCAGGAAACGAACACCTTTCAATGGGAACCGACGAGCCTGAGTGATTTCACGAAAGGCTCCAGCAGCATCGCTCGCGGTCAGGAGATCCTCGACCTCGATGGAACTGGCGGCATCTACGGCGGCATCGTCGCCGAAGCACGTCGTCAGGGAGTCGAGTTGATCCCGACGACGTACGGACAAGCGGTGCCCGGCGGCAGAGTCTCGCGCGAGGCGTTTGAATCGCTGAGAGATGAGATTCTCGCCGGAATTCGCGCGGCCATGCCGGTGGATGGTGTGCTGCTTGGCATCCACGGCGCGATGGCGCTGGAGCACTCAGATGACGGCGAAGGACCCCTGATCACCGCCGTTCGCGAGCTGGTCGGTCCCGACGTACCGATCGTTGCGCCGCTTGACTTGCACACGAACCTTTCCGACGAAATGATGGGTGAGGCAACCGCGTTCGTCGGCTACAAGGAGTACCCACACATCGACATGCCTGAGACAGGCCGGCAGGCGATGCAGATTCTGATCGACACAATCAATGGCAACGTTCGCCCCGAGATGGCCTACGTCAGAGTGCCATTGATCGCGCCGAACCAGTCGATGGTGACCACATGGCAGTCACCGCTCAAGGATGCGATCGACCGCGCACGAGACATGGAGCAGGAACCCGGAATCCTCGCCGCAACAGTACTCGGCGGATTCCCCTTTGCCGATGTGCCATTCACCGGGGTCGCGACGATCGTCGTTGCCGATGGAGATCGCGCGCTTGCCCAACGCTACGCGGATGAGCTCGCTCAGATGTGTTGGGATCGGCGCGAGAAGTTCACGATCCATCCGACACCGATTGCGGCAGCAATCGACGACGCGCTGGCCGGCGAGCCTGGTAGCGTCTACGTGCTGGCCGATATCTCCGATTCGGGCGCCAGCGGCACGGCAGGCGACGGCGCCGAGGTGCTGAGAGGGCTGCTGGAGGCAAGCGCCAAGTCTGCGGCGGTAGCCCAGATCATGGATCGCGACGCAGTTCAAGCCTGCATTGACGCGGGTGTCGGCGCAACAGTCACACTCCGGGTTGGCGGGAAGCATGACAGGCGCCATGGCGAGCCCGTTGAGGTGACCGGGATGGTACGACTGATCCACGAGGGTCGCTTCCCGATGGGCGGCGTCATGGGTCGCGGCGGGACTGCCAGCCGCGGCCGGACTGTCGTTCTGGAGGTCAACGGGCCTGGTGGAATCGAGCTGCAACTGACCGATCTACGCGGCCACCCGAATGACCTGAATTTCTTTCGCGCATTCGGGATTGAGCCCACCGAACGCCGAATCCTCGTGCTCAAGAGCGCCGCCCACTTCCGAGCAGCGTTCGAGCCGATCGCCACAAAGGTCATCGAGGTGGACGCGCCGGGTATCAGCAGCCCCAAGCTTGATTCGTTCGACTACAAGGCATTGCGCCGCCCGATCTACCCACTGGATCCGGACCTTGAATGGTCACCGGCGGACGCGCGGAGGTAGTGGGCTGGCGCATCGGGTTCGTTGATTCAATGGGATATGTCGTGCGGAGGTGGACACCATCGACCGGCACAGAACGCTGCGAATGATTCAGTGGGGTTCTGTGTCGGTTTCGTTCACGTCCTGTCGCGGCTGTCATCGGTATACTGATGGCCGCACCGACGTGAACCGTCGGCCGGCAGCGGGCCTGTAGCTCAGCGGCAGAGCAAGGGGCTCATAACCTCATGGTCGCAGGTTCGATTCCTGCCAGGCCCACGCATTGATGTTGTAGCCGAACATCGGTATTATGTGTGTACGTACATACTCGGAGGACAATGCCTGAGCCAATCGACGTTGCTCGTAGTATCGCGGAGTTAGCATCCGATGCCCTGGCGACCAATATCACGGTGCTGGATATCGGCAAGCTTTCGGTCATCGCCGATATGTTCGTCGTCTGCTCGGCCGACAACTCTCGTCAGTTGCGAGCCGTTCAAGAGGATGTGACCGAGGGGTTGCTGGAACACGGGATCAGGCCGCTACGCGTCGAGGGCACCTCCGAAACCGGATGGATCCTGCTGGATTATGGTGATGTCGTCGTGCACCTCTTCACCGAGGATCAACGACAGTTCTACCGACTCGAGGATCTCTGGTCGGAAGCGCCAAGACTACTCGTTATTCAGTAGAGGTCGGGGACGCAGCCAGAGGGGATGGCAAGGGGATGGAACGCTCGGAGTCCTTTGTAGCCGGGGTGATTGTGCTTGTAACGCTCGCACTGGCAGCCGGCGTTGCGGCGCTTATGCGAGAGTCATCCAGACGCGAACTGCTCACAACGACGATCCGACGATCTGAACCAAGGCATCCGCGCCGAGAGCTGCTCGCACAGTAGTCATCGCGAACCGGCGGACCGGTGGAAGCTACTCCGTCGCGTTGCGGTGAACTGGCCGTCGGCGCGCCAGCCAGGTGATCACGCCCAGTAGCCCGATCGCCATCAGCATCAACACATAGAGCTTGGATTCGCGAGTCGGCAACAACAACGACAGCGCGCCAAATCCGGCCGTCAGTGCGGCAAAGCAACCGACGACCTGCGGCTGCGTAAGTCCTGCGTCGAGCAGCCGGTGGTGCAGATGTCCTCGGTCAGCGACCACCGGCGACCGGCCGTGCATCAACCGATAGACGATTACCCAGGCGGTGTCGAGGATCGGAATACCCATCGTAAGCAGTGTCGTGGCGATCTTCGCGCCACCGATGACACTGATTGTTGCTAGCGCGAACCCGAGAAACATAGCGCCAGAATCACCCATGATGATCCGCGACGGATACCAGTTGAATGGCAAGAACCCGATGATTGCGCCGGCCAACGCAATCGCGAGGAGTGAGATCGTAAACTGGGGGTCGCCGGCCGGGCGGAAGAACGTGTGCAGGAAGAGCACGACGCTAGCGACGAGCGCAATCGTGCCGGCCAGCCCATCGAGCCCATCCGACCAGTTAACGGCGTTCATCATGCCGACGATCCAGAAGATGGTGAACGCCGCCGCGATGACAACCGGTAGCCGAACCGTCCCCACCCAGGGAGCGTTGAACTGATCGACGATGATCCCGTAGTCACTGCCGCGCCATCGCGGGACGACGACGAGCGCCGCCGCAATGATCTGCAGCGCTAGCTTCGGTATCGGCGGGATGCCGACGATATCATCGAACGCCATCACTCCGACCACGAGTGTCGCCCCAACAAGAAGCAGGATGATCCGCTCGACTTCGATCTGGAAACGATCGACTGGCAGCGCAAACGAAACGCCCACCGCGACGACGAAAGCCAGGTAGATCCCGAGCCCACCGATGCGAGGCACCGGTTTCGTATGAACTCGCCGGGCTTCCGGCATGTCGAACAGGTTCGCCTGCACCGCGAGCGAGCGGAGCCGGGGAACCACCGTATAGGAGACGGCGAACGCGACAATGCCGACGATAGCAGCGACGAGCCAATGCGGCATCGGTCAGCGCCTCCGATGGCGCGCGCACGGCTCAGGCATCAACGCCGACGCCTGGCAGCGGATATCCCGCGGCCAACTCATGAACTTCTGCGCCAATCCGTCCGATGAGCGCTTCATCGTCCGGAGCGTGGACAATGTCGGCGATCCAGGAGCCGATTCGCCGCATGTCATCGGGGCTGAACCCACGAGTCGAAACGGCTGGGGTGCCGAGTCGAATGCCACTGGTTTGCATCGGTGGCCGCGAATCATTCGGGATCGCATTCTTGTTGACCGTAATGCCGGCCGCTTCGAGTGCGCGCTCCGCCTTGCGGCCACTGATGCCTGCCGTGGTCAGGTCGACGAGCAGCAGGTGGTTGTCGGTGCCGCCGGAAACGACGCGCAAGCCGTGCTCCTGTACGGTCTCACTGAGCACGCGGGCGTTCTCCAGGACGAGATCGATGTAGTCACTGAATGCCGGCTGTAGCGCCTCGCCAAACGCAACCGCTTTGCCAGCGATCACGTGCATCAGCGGCCCTCCCTGAAGCCCGGGGAAAAGCGTCTTGTTCACCGCCGCGGCTCGCTCCTCATCGGCCATGATCATTCCACCACGTGGGCCGCGGAGCGTCTTGTGCGTCGTCGTCGTGGTGAGGTGGGCGCTGCCAATCGGCGTTGGGTGCTTCCCAGCCGCGACGATTCCAGCGATATGCGCGATGTCGGCCATGACGAATGCACCGACCTCATCGGCGATCTCCCGGAATCTGGAGAAGTCGATCGTTCGCGAATACGCGCTCGCGCCGCAGACGATCATCTTCGGCTGAACACGCCTCGCCACGTCACGCACAACGTCGTAATCGATCGTTTCGTTGTCTTTCGACACGCCGTAGAAGTGCGCCTCGAAGATCTGCCCGGAGAAGTTGACCGGTGATCCGTGCGTCAGATGGCCGCCTTCTGACAGGTTCATCCCGAGAATGCGATCTCCTGGCTTCAACACCGAGAGGTAGGCGGCCAGATTCGCTGACGCGCCCGAATGAGGTTGAACGTTCGCGTGGAATGCGCCGAACAGTTGTCTGGCTCGGTCGATCGCCAGATTCTCGGCCTGGTCCACGAACTCACAACCGCCGTAGTAGCGCTTGCCGGGCAACCCTTCGGCGTACTTGTTCGTGAGGACGCTGCCGACAGCCTCCATCACCGCGGCACTGGTGAAGTTCTCCGATGCGATGAGCTCAATCGTGCTCTGTTGCCGGCGCTCCTCCAACCGGATGATCTCGGCGATGTTCGGGTCTACCTTCTCAAGCTCGCTCACCTGCGCTCCGATTCATTCAATACGCGCACGCCCCAGGGCGCTCACGAGGGTCAATGCGCCTCCGCCGGGGTTCTGCCAAGCTTGCGCTCGGTGCCCGCGCGAAGACGATCAATATTCGACCGATGCCGATAGATGATGATCGCACCGGCTGCCAGACCAAACACCACGGTCTCCCACGACACAGCGCCCACCCAGGCCAGCACCGCAAACAGCACCGGCGTCGATAGCGCCGCCACGACGGAGCCAAGCGAGACGTAGCGTGATGTCGCGATCGGAATCACCATGATCGGGATCAGCAGAAGCATCCATGGAGACAGGGCGAATGCGGCGCCGGCGCCAGTGGCAACGCCCTTGCCACCGCGAAATCGCAGCCAGACGGGCCAGCAATGACCGGCAACGACAGCAACACCCGCCAACGAGACCCACAGCTCTGCGACGCCCAGCCAGCGAGCCAGCAGAATCGCTGCGACGCCTTTTAGCAAGTCGACGACCAGGACGATAATCCCCCAACGTGTCCCGAGCGCGCGTTGCGCATTTGTCGCCCCGGTGCCGCCACTGCCAATACTGCGAAGATCGACCCCTGCGATAAAGCGAGTCAGCAGATAGCCGGTTGGGAGGGTTCCCAGCAGATAGGCGATCAGCAGTGCGGCAAGCTCGCTCACCCTCGGCCTCTACTCATCATCACGACGCCGACCACGGAAGTGCAACACGATCGGTGTTCCGTCGAACCGATACTGATCGCGGAGCTGATTCTCGAGGTAGCGTTCGTAGGAGAAGTGAACCGATTTCGGATCGTTACAAAAGAAGACAAAACGCGGCGGCGAAATGTCGATCTGTGTCGCATAGTAGAACTTGACCCACTTGCCCGATCGCGAAGGTGGCGGATGATGGGCTACAGCATCACGAAGAAGGCGGTTGAGCTCGCCGGTGCCGATCCGCTTATGGCGCTCCCCGATGACATGAAGCGCCACTTCGATGATCTGGTTGACGCGCTGACCGCTCAATGCGGACACGAAGATGAGGGGCGCCCACGACGCGAAATTGAATGCCTCGGCCGCCTTCGCCCGAAATGCATCCATCGTCCGGTGATCCTTTGTGACAAGGTCCCACTTGTTGACAACCAGCACGAGGCCCTTGCCCTGCTCGACAACGTAGCCTGCGATGTGCTGATCCTGGGCGGTAAACCCCTCGTCAGCATCAATGACGACCAGCGCGACATCGGCGCGATCGACCGCGCGCTCCGAGCGAAGAACGCTGTACTTCTCGATACCCGACTCGATCCTGCCCCGTCGCCGGATACCGGCCGTGTCGATCAGCAGGACACGATTCCCGGCCCAGTCCACAATGCTGTCGATCGTGTCTCGAGTCGTGCCAGGCAGATCGGCGACAATCGATCGCTCGGATCCCAGCAGCGAATTCAGCAGCGCAGATTTTCCCACGTTTGGCCGGCCGACGATGGCAATTGCGGGGAGATCCTCTTCTTCCTCAGTCTCATCGGCGCGTGGCAATTGACGAACGACCTCATCAAGAAGGTCGCCGGTTCCAATCCCATGCAACGCCGAAAAGGGGACGGGTTCGCCGAGCCCAAGCTCGAAGAACTCCCAGGCAGCCTCGCGACGCGATTCGGTCTCGGTCTTGTTCACGCCAAGCACGGCCGGCTTGCCTGACTCACGAACAACTCCCGCAACGTCGAGATCGGCGGCAGTCAGGCCGCCTTTGCCGTCGACAAGGAAGAGAACGACATCCGCTTCCTCGATCGCAACCCGCGCCTGCGCTTGAGTGCGCTCCCCGATCTGGCGGGTGGTGAGTCGCCCCAGCTCGTCGTCATCCTGCAGACCACCCGTGTCGATGACGGAGAACTCGACACCCATCCACTCCGCGTCACCGTAGATCCGGTCACGCGTTGTTCCAGGCACATCCGACACAATCGCGCGTCGCTCACCGACGAGACGATTGAACAGCGTCGATTTTCCGGTATTCGGCCGGCCGACAATTGCAACGATCGGTTTCACGATGAGAAACACTTCCAGACGAGTAGACGAAGATCCGTCCAGCCAATTCTAACAATGATAGTCATGCCACGAACGACGGACACGAAAGCCCGCGGGCGTACAACCCGCGGGCCTCGGAACTCGATCGCGAGCCTAGGATGACGCGACGGCGACGAAGCGGTCGATTGCGTCGCGGCCGGTCATCTCGGTTGCCGCCAGAAGCATCCGCCCATCCAACGATGGATCCACCTTGGATAGCTCGTATCCGCCGATGATCCCGGCGTCCCGCAGGCGGGCGTTCAGTGAGGCCGGAGATTCGGACGTCCGAACGGTGAACTCGTTGAAAAACGGCCCATCGTTCTCAATCGTGAACTTGCCGGTCGCCTCCAGCTGCGCAGCCAGATAGTGAGCATTCTGATAACAGAGCGTTGCCACCTGCTTCAGGCCCTGTGACCCGAGCGTTGCCAGGTAAACCGCCGCTGCCAGCGCCATCAAGCCCTGGTTCGTGCAGATGTTGCTGGTGGCCTTCTCACGCCGGATATGTTGCTCCCGCGTTTGCAGCGCGAGCACAAACCCGCGTTTGCCCTCACTGTCGTATGCAATGCCGGCAAGCCGGCCCGGCATCTGTCGCACCAGCTTCTCTCGGGTCGCCAGAAGTCCGACGACCGGACCGCCAAATGATTGGCCATTGCCAAGTGACTGGCCTTCGCCGGTGACAACATCAGCTCCGAGCTGGCCGGGAGGCTTGAGCAACCCCAGCGATGTCGGATATGTCGAGACAACAAGGTTGGCGCCGACGGAGTGCGCCTTTTCGGCTACAGCGGCGATGTCCTCGATCGTCCCGAAGAAGTTCGGGTACTGGACGACGAGGCAAGCCAGGTTATCGTCGAGGTAGTCATCGAAGGCCGACGGATCAGTGGCCAGACCGTCGGTCGGGACCGGCAGCTCGACAATATCGAGGCCCAGACCGCTGGTGTAGGTCCGGACCACCTCGCGGTAGTTGGGATGGACAGTTCCGGACAACACAACGCGCGTGCGCTTTCGCGGCAGCGAGACCGTCAGCAAGGCGCCCTCAGCGAGCGCGGTCGCGCCATCGTAAAGCGACGCGTTGGATACGTCCATTCCCGTCAGGTTGGCGATCATCGTCTGATACTCGTAGATCGCCTGCAGCGTCCCCTGAGCCACCTCGGGCTGGTACGGAGTGTAGGCAGTGTAGAACTCGCCCCTGAACAGAATCTGCTGGACAGCAGCCGGAACGTAATGGGAGTAGAGTCCAGCGCCAAGGAAGCTCGGATGCTCGATCGTATTCAGGTTCTTCGCCGCAAGCTCGGACAGGCGAGAATACGCCTCCTGTTCCGACAACGTCGGCGGCAGGTCGAGCGTCGGAAAGCGGACCGCGTCGGGGATTGCGTCGAAGAGCGACTCCACCCCTGCAGCCCCGACCGCCGCGAGCATCGCTGCGCGGTCCTCCTCAGTGTGTGGGTTAAACGTCATTACGACCTCCGGCCGGCGCCGCAGACGGCTACCGGCATGCCAGCTTCCTAATGGCCGCCCGACTCCGCGACATGCTTCGCGTACTCGCCGGAATCCATCAACTCGTCGAGTTGGCTTGGATCACTCAAGCGGATCTTGACCAGCCATGCATCGCCGTAGGGAGATGAGTTGACGAGCTCAGGAGCGTCGATCACGCTCTCGTTCTCTTCAACGACCTCACCGCTGACCGGGGAGTAGACATCGGTCGCAGCCTTGACGGACTCAACGACGCCGAGCGGATCTGACTTCGTGATTGACTGTCCGACCGCCGGAAGCTCGAGATACGTGATATCGCCCAGCTCGCCCTGCGCGAAGTCGCTGATGCCAATCGTCACGATGTCACCGTCGACCTTGACCCACTCATGCGTCTTGGTGAATTTGTAGCCCTGAGGAATCTCCACAGTCCAACCTCCCAACGTCAATGTGCCGCGTCCAGTGACGCGCGCTTCCCCACACTATGCGCCGCGCTTGTAGAACGGCGTCTTGATTTGCTCGGCCCGCACGGCCTTACCCCGGATCATAATGTCCAGCGGCTTGCCAACGCCTGCATAGGCCTTGTCAATCATCGCAAGGCCGATGTTCTCGCCCAGCGTCGGCGACGCGGTGCCACTTGTCACGAAGCCGACGACCTTGCCATCGACCTGCACCTCGTAATGCGACCGAGGCACGCCACCTCGTTCGACCATCTTGAATCCGACGGTGCGCTTGTTGATGCCGCGTTCGCGCACTGCCAACAACGCATCGCGCCCGACAAAGTCATCTCGATCGAGCTTGACCGCCCAGCCGAGCCCTGCATCGTAGGGGTTGATCTCGTCGTTCATCTCGTTGCCATAGAGTGGCATCCGTGCTTCAAGACGTAGCGTGTCACGAGCGCCAAGGCCGATCGGTCGCAAGCCCTCATCCTGGCCGGCCGCCATCAGCGCATCCCAGACCTGCGCGGAATCATCAACCGGGCAGTAGAACTCCCAGCCGTCCTCACCGGTATAGCCGGTGCGTCCAGCCATGCAGGTCACATCGGCGATCTGCGTCTCGCGCATGGAGAACGACTCCATGTCGGACAGATCGACCGACGATAGCTTTGCGACGATCGACGCTGCGTTCGGGCCCTGGATCGCGATCATTCCCATCGTGTCCGACAGGTGATCGACCTGCACCGCGAGATCGTTGCGCTTCCCGGCTTGCTCTTGCAGCCAGGAGACGTCCTTATCGGTGTTCGATGCATTGATCACGACGAAGTAGCCAACACCGCTGGGATTGCGGTAGATGATGATATCGTCGATCACGCCGCCGGTCGGGTTGAGCATCAATGAATAGATTGCCTGCCCCGGCGCGAGAACACTGGCGTCATTTGATCCGATGTAGTTCAGGAACGTGAGGGCGTCCGCGCCAGTAACTCCGACCTGCCCCATATGACCAAGATCGAACAGGCCGGCGGCGGTGCGAACGGTGCGGTGCTCTTCGATGATGCCCGAATACTGGACCGGCATATACCAGCCGGCGAAATCGACCATCCGCGCGCCAAGCTGCTCGTGCTTTTCAGCGAGCGCTGTCTTCTTCATCAAGCCCTCCCCATTCACAACGCGACGATATCGCGCCGGGACACTCTATCATGCCATTCGACGCAGTATTCTAACGCCCGCGTGTCAGCTGTGTGAGACCGTTCGCTCAAGCGCCATCTTCCCGACCACACCATTCACCTCAACGGGATATGTGCCAGTCAGGCACGCCGAGCAGAATCGTCCGCTCTCCTGCCCGATCGCGCGGAACAGCCCGTCCAGCGAGAGATAGCCCAGTGAGTCGGCGTTGATCTCGCGCGTGATCTCGGCCAAGGTCAAGTTGGCGGCGATCAACTCCTCGCGAGTTGCCATGTCCACACCGAGAAAGCATGGCCACATCACCGGTGGCGCGTGGACGCGCATGTGTACCTCCCGCGCGCCGGCGTCGCGGATCAAGTTCACGAGCGGCCTGCTCGTCGTCCCGCGCACGATCGTGTCGTCGACGAGAACGACGCGCTTGCCCTCGACAACTTCGGGCAGGGCGTTGAACTTGAGTCGAACGCCAACCTCACGGAGCCGCTGGTCGGGCTGGATGAATGTCCGCCCGATGTAGCGGTTCTTGATCAGCCCTTCGGAATACGGGATGCCCGCCTCGCGCGCATAACCGATGGCTGCCGGGGTCGCAGAATCGGGGATGCCAACGACGATATCGGCATCGACCGGATGTTCCCGTGCCAACTCCGCGCCCATACGCTGACGGACCAGGTACAGGCGCTCGCCCTGCATCAGGGAGTCGGGTCGGGCAAAGTAGATCAGCTCGAAAACACAGAGCTTGCTCCGTCGAAGCTGGTCGATCGTGGTCGTCTCGATCCCACCCGGGCCGATCGAGACGATCTCGCCCGGCTCGATCTCGCGCTCGAATCGAGCGCCGACAGTCGCCAAGGCGCACGTTTCAGATGCCACGACCCAGCCATCGTCAAGCCGACCCAGGCAGAGCGGCCGAATGCCATTCGGGTCGCGAACGGCGATGAGGCGTGTCGGAGTCAGGATCGCGAGACTGTAGGCGCCGACGAGGCGTGGCAGCGCAACCGCCAGCTTGTCGGTAATCGTCGCTCCGGGCGCGCGGGCGATGAGATGAGTCATCACTTCGGAGTCGGTGGTGGTCTGCAGACGGACGCCCGCCTCAACAAGCTCATCGTGCAGCGCGGGAGCATTGATGATGTTGCCGTTATGTGCAACCACGATGGTGCCGAGGTCGCTCTCGGCCGCCATTGGCCCGGCATTCTCCGGCATCGTCGAGCCGGTTGTCGAGTATCTGGTGTGGCCAACGGCAATCTGTCCAGGCAGGTGTCGCAGGTCAGACTCAGAGAACGCGTTTGCCACAAGCCCCAGCCGCTTGCGCAAGCGGATCTCGCCAACGTGGGAAACGGCGATTCCAGCGCTTTCCTGCCCGCGATGTTGAAGCGCGAACAGGCCAAAGAAGGTCATACGAGCGACATCGGCGCCCGGAGCGTAGACACCGAAGATGCCACACTCCTCCGCCGGCTTATCGTTATCGTCCAGGTACATCAGTCGCTCACCCGTCCGTGTCCTCTGCGTTCAATTCCACGTGTCCGCGCTATACAATCGCATCGCTCGTGCCTAGCCCACTCGTCCACTGTGCGGCAAGGTCGCTTATCGCGACGCTACCAACGGTTGCGACCTCCAGCGAGCGACCAGTAACCGTGCCGAGCGCCGTCGCAGGGACTCCAAGCTCGGCGCATCGGCGAACGAACAGATCGCGATCCGCCGGCTCGATCGCGACAATGACTCGCGATGCGGCCTCACCGAAGCACGCGCGCGCCAGGCTGTTGTCGTTGGCCGTGACCACCGCACTGATATCGATGGATGCTCCCGTGCCGCTGGGCGCCAGCATCTCGGCGACCGCAACCAGCAGGCCACCCTCTGACGTGTCGTGGGTAGCGCGCGCGATCCCCTCACCGACCAGCGCCCTCGTTGCTGCCTGGACCAGCCGCTCCAGGTTCAGGTCGAGCGCGGGCGGTCGGCCCGCAGTAATGCCGTGAATCTCGGCGAGATACTCTGACCCGCCAAGCGTCGCCTCAAGGTTGCCGATGAGCCAGAGTTCCGTCCCCGACGGGGCGGTAGACCCGGAGTGCTTCGTCACATCATCGAGAACACCGACGACACCGATCGTCGGCGTCGGCAGGATCGCCTCACCCTCTGATTCGTTATAGAGGCTGACGTTGCCGCTAACAACTGGCGTGCCGAACGCCTCCGCAGCTTGCGCCATACCGAGGATTGACTGTTCGAGCTGGAAGTAGCCTTCTGGCTTCTCCGGCGAGCCGAAGTTGAGGCAGTTCGTCAGCGCGATCGGTGTGGCGCCAGCGCAGGAGACATTTCGCGCCGCCTCAGCGACAGCATGCATCCCGCCGAGACGCGGATCCAGATAGACGTAGCGCGGATTGCAGTCGGTCTTCAGCGCCAGTCCGCGGCGAGTGCCCTTGATACGAACAACGGCCGCGTCACCTTCGAGCGGGGCTACGACGGTGTTCGAGAGAATCGTGTGGTCGTAGGTGCTGACGACCGGCCGCCGCGAGCAAATGTTCGGGCTCGCCAGAAGCCGGCCCAGCGCCGGCAACACATCGGTAGCCTCCAGCGCATCCCAGCTGGAGATGTCGGTATTTCGCAGCGCCACAATAGCGGCCGACTCAACTCCATCGCGAATATAGACGGGGCAATCATCCGTGTAGAAGGTTGCAGGGACATCGGCAACCACATCCTCGCCATCGAGAATGCGGACTCGCCCATCGTCGGTCACAACGCCGATCACATCCGAATGCAGATCCCAGCGATCGAAGATCGTGACCAATGCATCGAGCGACGGAGGTTCGACGATAATCAGCATGCGCTCCTGGCTCTCGGAGAGCATCACCTCATACGCCGTCATGCCGACTTCGCGGCGCGCCACCTTCTGCACATCGATCTCGATCCCAAGCCCGCCCTTGCTGGCGACCTCAACGGCGGAAGAGGTCAGCCCGGCAGCGCCGAGATCCTGCATCGCGACAACGCCGGAAACCTCCAGCGTTTCGAGGCATGCCTCGAGCAGCAGCTTCTCAAGGAATGGGTTGCCGACCTGGACCACGCCGCGATGGGACTCTTCCGGATTCTCGACCGAGGCGAACGTCGCGCCATGGATACCGTCGCGTCCAGTATCAGCCCCCACGAGCACGACGAGGTTGCCGACACCGGAGGCGGTCGCGCGCATGATCTTGTCGTGCGGGACGATTCCGACGCACATGGCGTTGACGAGCGGATTCCCGTTGTAGCGGTCGTCGAAGAAGATGTCACCGGCCACGGTCGGGATTCCCAGGCAATTGCCGTACCCGCCGATGCCACCTACGATCCCATCGAACAGGTAGCGGTTCCGTGGGCGATCGAGCGAGCCGAACCGCAACGAATTCAGCAACGCGATCGGCCGCGCGCCCATCGTAAAGATGTCGCGGACAATGCCTCCGACCCCGGTCGCCGCACCCTCGTATGGCTCAACCGCCGATGGGTGGTTGTGCGATTCGATCTTGAACACGACCGCGAGTCCATCGCCGATATCAACTGCCCCGGCGTTTTCGCCCGGACCTTGAAGCACACGGTCGCCGGACGTTGGAAAGTGCTTGAGCAGTGGCCGTGAGTTCTTGTAGCCGCAGTGCTCACTCCACATCGCCCCGAACATCCCAAGCTCGACGGGGCTCGGCGGCCGGCCGAGCAGCTCAACCACCTGATCGTACTCAGCCCGCGTTAGCGCGACCTCCCGAAGCACGGCGTCAGTGACGATATCGGTACTCACGCGCCCACCGTCCGCAACATGGCCCGACTGACGGACCCGAGAATTCGTAGACCATCATCGCCGCCTAGCGCGCCATCGTAGGCACGCTCTGGGTGCGGCATCAGCCCAACGACGTTGCCACGCCGGTTCGAGACACCCGCAACATGCCCGATCGACGCATTCGGGTTGTGATCGTCATGAACTTCGCCACGAGCGTCCGAGTACCGGAAGACGATCTGATCGTTGGCCTCCAGCTCCGCGTATTGCTCGGGCGTCACGAAATACCGACCCTGGCCATGGGCGATCGGAAGCCGCAGCACCGAGCCCGGGTCGATCTCCGCGGTGAACGGGGTCTTATCGGTCTCGACGCGCACGTGGACCCAGGTACAGACGAAGTGCAGGCTGCCGTTTCGAAGGAGAGCGCCAGGCAGCAGGTGCGCCTCAGTCAGGATCTGGAATCCATTGCAAATGCCAAGCACCGGCCCGCCCTGGTTCGCAAACTCGATGACTGCGTCCATGATCGGCGAGAATCGCGCGATCGCGCCGGCCCGCAAGTAGTCACCATACGAAAAGCCTCCAGGTATCAGTAGCGCGTCACAGTGATCCACTGCGCGATCCTTGTGCCAGACTGGCACGACCTCCTCGCCCAGTCCATGCTCAATCGACGACAGAGCGTCGTGGTCACCGTTTGATCCGGGAAAGATCACGACCCCGAAACGCATCGCACTCCCCCTAATTGTCGGCCAACGCCGTCATCTGAATCCGGTACGTCTCCATCACCGGATTCGCGAGCAACTGGTCGCACATTCGCGCCACCGACTCTTCGGCGTCCG
Source organism: uncultured Chloroflexota bacterium (assembly GCA_937870985.1). Lineage (GTDB taxonomy): Bacteria > Chloroflexota > Chloroflexia > Thermomicrobiales > CFX8 > JAMLIA01. The sequence goes on along the minus strand of CALMXF010000001.1, from coordinate 27,605 downwards.
CCGTCGAGCTCGCGCTCAGCGTAACTCGCAGATACTTGCCCGCGCGGACGCTCTCGGTGTCGGCGTAGCCGAGAGACCGGAGTCCATCGCGAATCGACAGCCCTTCAGGATCGTTCACAACCGGCTTCAACGAAATGAACACCTCGGCCAGGTACGACTGCTTCACCGCTAGACCCACCCCATCCTTCTTCAGGTTCACGCGTCAGGAAACTCCATCCCGGTCAGTCGCTCGAAGGCTGTTCGGTAACGCCGTGTTGTAGCCTCGATCACCTCCGCAGGGAGTGGCGGTCCGGGGGGAGTCTTATCCCAACCAGACAGCTGCAACCAATCACGAATCGGTTGCTTATCGAGACTGTCCTGAGCGCGGCCGGGCTCATAGAGAGCGGCATCCCAGAACCGCGACGAATCCGGCGTCAGCATCTCATCAATGACGATGAGCTGGCGATCGATCATCCCGAACTCGAACTTGGTGTCGGCGATCAGGATTCCACGCTCGCGTGCCTTGCGCTCGGCGAACGTATAGAGCGCGAAGGATGCTTCGCGAAGCCGGCGAGCTGTATCGACGCCAACCCGTCGTTCGACTTCGGCAAACGAGATGTTCTGATCGTGTCCATCATCGACCTTGGCCGCGGGAGTAAAGATCGGCGCTGGCAGCTTATCGCTCTCCCGTAGTCCCTTGGGCAGCCGCTCACCACAAACGGACCCTGACTTCTGGTACTCCGCCCATCCCGAGCCGGCCAGATAGCCACGGACGACGCACTCAATATCAATGCGCTCAGCCTTCCGCACCAGCATGAAGCGATCCCTCAGCACCTCCCGAACCGGCTGAACTTCGTCTGGCAGGTCCTCTACATCGGTAGAGAGCAGGTGGTTCGGCACGATCGCGTCAGTCTGACGGAACCACCAGGACGCGAGCATCGTCAGAACGCGGCCCTTATCCGGAATGGCATCCGGAAGAATCACGTCGAAGGCCGAAGCACGATCCGACGCAACCATTAGCAAACGATCGCCCAGGTCGAACGAGTCACGCACCTTCCCCTGCCGGAAGCGGCGCAGCGTGGGAATGTCGATGCTGCGGAGTGGCATCGTCATGCTCGACCTCCTGGTCCGGATTGCGCTGGATCCAACAGGCCAACGCGTTCGAATGCGCGGTCAATATGCTGGAGGTGATAGCCGTAGTCGAACAGATCGTCGATCTGATCGTCGGTCAGCAAGGCGGTAACGTCCGGCTCGCTCCGCAAGTAATCGCGAAGGTGACCGCCCTTGTCCCACGCCAGCATCGCATTGCGTTGAATGAGCTTGTAGGCGACCTGTCGATCGAGGCCGCCTTCGATGAGCTTGAGCATTGCGCGTTGCGAGAAGATCGCGCCGCCGGTCATATCGAGGTTCTGGCGCATCCGCTCCGGATATACCACCCAGTTGTCAACGAGATCGGCGAACAGGTGCAGCATGTAATCGACGATGATGAACGCATCCGGGAAGATGACACGCTCGGCTGATGAGTTGGAGATATCCCGCTCATGCCACAGCGCGACATTCTCAAGCGCCGTCACCGCGTAGCCGCGAACAAGTCGGGCCAGTCCACTGAGACGCTCGCTCTCGTGCGGATTGCGCTTATGTGGCATCGCGGACGAGCCTTGATTGCCCGGGTCAAACGCCTCCTCGAGCTCGCGCACTTCAGTGCGCGCGAGGTGGCGGATCTCGACAGCGAACTTGTCCAGCGACGACGCCAGAACTGCGAGCGCTGCAACAACTTCCGCATGACGGTCGCGCTGAATGATCTGAGTTGAGACAGGCGCGACAGCCAGACCCAGGGCCACGCAGACATCCTCTTCGATATCCGGTGGCACGTTTGCATGAGTGCCCACGGCGCCGGAGATCTTGCCGACCCGTATCGTCTCCCGTGCAGCCTGCAAGCGGACGCGATTACGGCGGAGCTCGTCGTACCAGACTGCGAGCTTGAAGCCGAACGTGATTGGTTCGGCGTGCACTCCGTGGGTCCGACCGATCATCAGCGTCTTCCGATGCGCGAGCGCCTGCCGCCCGACGACATCAATGGCAATGTCGAGCCGCGAAAGCAGCTGATCGACCGCGTTGACTGTCTGCATCGCCAGAGCAGTGTCGATGACATCGGAGCTTGTCAATCCGAGGTGGATGAACCGCGCCGCTTCGCCGACTGTCTCCCCGGTGGCGCGCAGAAACGCGATGACATCGTGGTCGGTTTCGCGCTCGATCTCCTTCATTCGATCGACGCTGCAGGTGGCCTGGCGAATGGCCGGCATCGCGTCTGCCGGAATCACGCCTCGTGCGGCCCACGCTTCGCAGACCGCCTTTTCAACGGCAAGCCACTGGTCGATCTTGTGTTGCTCACTCCAGATGATGCCCATCTCGGGCAGCGTGTAGCGTTCGATCACGCGTGCGCGTCGCTCTCTCGTTGCTTCACTGTGGTGGTGAGTTCAAAATGGCGGGTGTGCGCTGAGACCGGGCCGGCCCAGGATGCCGACCTGCTGAGGATCGGTTCGCGTCTTGGTCGATCGTTCATGCATCTCCGCCGCGCCCGAACGGCCAGTCCGCATGAGTATACCGAACGTTCGCGATCGATGGCGCGCCGTCTTGTCCGGCGCATGGCAGGCGGGTATAGTGACGATGGAATGCGCGCTGGGATGAAGGTTCCGGCACTGTAGCGCCTGGCCTCACGTGGAGGCGTGAGGTGACGAGGAGAAGGCCTGATCGAACGATTCGGCGGATGGCCTTCCGGGTAGCACGCTCGCAGGGTTTTCGGAAACCGGTGGAGCAATTCACCGCACAATCGGATCCCATGTGCAGATAGAGGATCCCGACGGGGTTCAGATCGCCCGCCGCGCTTCCAACAAGCTCGTGATGTTGACATCGCACTCGCCCGCGTTACCGCGCGGGCCGGAAGGTTGCGCGCATGTGCGGAATATTCGGCTATGTCGGAGCGTACACTGACACCGGCGGGATGGTCCTTCAGGCATTGAAACGACTCGAATACCGGGGGTATGACTCCTGGGGTGTCGCAGTCGGAATCAACAACCACATCGAGATAGAGAAGCACGTCGGCAAGATCGGGTCTGCCATGGTCGACTTGCCGGCCTCCGATATCGGCTTCGGCCACACGCGCTGGGCCACCCACGGTGGCGTCTGCGAAGCGAACGCACATCCAATACCGGACGCATCTGGCCGGCTGGCCGTCATTCACAATGGCATCATCGAGAACTTCCGCTCGCTACGCACGTCATTGACAGAGCGCGGGTACGCATTTCACAGCGAAACCGACACGGAGGTCGTGGCACACCTCGTCAGCGATCTGCTGGGCCAGGGTGATACCCCCGAGGCTGTGCGCTCCGCCGTCGCACGGGCGTTCATGCAGTTGCGGGGCCTGAACGCAATCATCGTGCTCGATCGTTCAACGCGAACACTGACTGCGATCAAACACGTCTCTCCGCTGGTCATCGGGCAACGCGAATCCGGATCGTTCATCGCGTCAGACACACTCGCTCTCGCAGGGCATACCGAGCGCGTGTCCTATCTGGAGGACTATCAGCTCGTCCAGCTCGAGCATGACGGCATCACCTCGATCGATGCTCGTGACGGTCAGGCATGGCCGCTCGTCTGGGCCGACATTCCCGTTGAGGAGGGTTCGGCCGAGCTCGGCGGCTATCCACACTACATGCTCAAGGAGATGCACGAGCAGCCGGCCGTCCTCGAGCGAATCGCGCGGGACAAGCTTGATGAGACGCGGGAGCTCGCCCGGCTGATCCAGAGTTCGTATGGCACGTTCCTGGTCGGCTGTGGAACCGCGTCATACGCCGCCCTCACGGGAAGTTACCTGTTCTCGCGGATCGCCCGACGGCACGTCAACTTCGTGGTGGGCAGCGAGTTCGAATACCAGGAACATTTCCTCACCGATCGCTCGCTGGTGGTCGCGTTGTCGCAATCGGGCGAGACGGTGGATGTCATCGAGCCGGTGCTGGCAGCCCGCGAGCGCGGCGCGAAGATCGTGGCACTCGTGAACGTCAAAGGTTCGACCCTTGACCGAATCGCCGATTTCTCCGTGCATCTCGATGCCGGCCCAGAACAGTGTGTTCTGTCAACCAAAGCCTACACAGCAAAAGTCGCGACGCTGCTGCTCACCGCGCATATCCTCAACGGCTCGGAACATGTCGGACGTGATCTGCTCTGGCGCGCGGTGGATGGCGTCAGCGCGGCGTTGACACCCGGGTTCATCGACCGCGTTCACGGCGTTGCCGAGACCGTCAACGCAAGCCAGAACCTGTTCATCATTGGCCGCGGACTCTCCTACCCGACCGCCCTTGAAGCCGCGCTCAAGATCAAGGAGGTCTCGTATCTCCACGCGGAGGGTTTCGCGGGGGGAGAGCTCAAACATGGCGTCATCGCGTTGATCGAGCCCGGAACTCCGTGCATCGTATACTCGCCGCTCGACGAGACGCGGACGGACATCATCTCTGGGGCGATGGAGCTGAAAGCCCGTGGAGGGTTGATCATCGGTATCTCGCCCGAGAACGACGAGGTCTTCGATATTCACCTGCCGATCGCTGACGTCGCCGATGCCTCACCATTGGTGATGGCGCCTCCTGCCCAGATGCTCGGCTATCAGCTCGCGCTGCGTCGTGGGTTCGACCCGGACAAGCCACGGAACCTCGCGAAGAGTGTGACCGTGAAATGATCACGCTCGTCGACACGCATGCGCACCTGGATCTGCCGGTGTTTGACGATGATCGGGAGGCGGCCATCGAGCGCGCCATCGCCGCCGGAGTCAGCGCCATGATCGCAATCGGGTTCAGCCAGGAACGCTGGGCGACAACGGCGGCACTGGTCGAGCACTACCCCATGATCGTCCGGACTGTCGGTCTGCATCCGAATCATGCCGAGGACTGGACTGACGACTTCCCGGCACTCCTGGAACGCGAAACCGCCGACCAACGCGTTGTCGCCATCGGGGAGATAGGGCTGGATTACTACCGTGATCATGCCGAGCCAGCGATCCAGAGGGCTGTGTTCGAAGAGCAACTGCGACTCGCCCGGCGGCTTGATGCGCCGATTGTAATTCACCAGCGCAACGCCGAGGACGATGTCATCGCCCTCCTCAAGCAGGAAGGCCCCATCCGGGGAGTGCTGCATTGCTTCTCAGGCGACCGGGAATTCGCGTCGCGTTGCCTCGAGCTCGGGCTGTATCTTGGCGTCGGCGGAGTCGCGACGTATAAGTCATCCGATTCGGTCCGGGATGCGCTCGCGTTTGCGCCCCTCAATCGAGTGATCCTGGAGACCGACGCACCCTATCTGGCGCCACAGGGGCATCGCGGTTCGCGAAATGAGCCAGCGATGATTGTTCGCGCAGCCGAGACGCTCGCCAGCATTCATGGAATGAATCTCGCGGAGTTGGCCGAGGCAACGACAGACAATGCCATCGAGCTCTTTGGCGATTCGCTTGCCGACGCCATTAAGGCGGGAACGCGGAGGCGCGCATGCGAATAGTTGTCGCGACCAACAACGCCGGAAAAATCGCGGAGCTCCAGCGTCTGTTACCCGCGAACGTCACGTTACTCACGCTTGGTGAGATGGGGCTTCAGTCACCCGAAGAGAATGGCGAGACCTTTGTAGAGAACGCGCTTCTGAAGGCCCGGCACGCGGCCGGGGGAGCCGACGCCGCGATTGCCGACGACTCCGGGATCGTGGTCGATGCGCTTCAGGGAGAGCCTGGAATCCGCTCGGCGCGGTTCTCCGGCCCCGGCGCAACTGACGAGTCGAACAATCGCGAGCTCCTCCGACGACTCGCCGGGGTTCCCCGCGCCCAACGAGGCGCACGGTTCGTGTCTGCGGCGGCGTTTGTCACTCGTGACGGTGAGGAGCGCGTTACCGAAGGGTCGATTCGCGGGATCGTGCTGGAACATCCGCGCGGTTCGAATGGCTTCGGCTTCGACCCACTCTTCGAGATTCACGATTCAGACGCGCCCGCGTTCGCCGGCCGAACGATGGCCGAACTGTCGATAGAGGAAAAAAACGCGATCTCGCACCGGGGACGGGCAATTCGAGCGCTCGTCGTCGGTCTTCGCGCGCATGGGCTACTGGCTCATCTCGCGGCTGACGAAGTACAGGAGTAGAGGCTGGTGACCGACACCATCACACGACCGCCCGGTTTCAGAAGCCGGGTCGTCGATCGCGGACAATCTGAGACACTCCCGCTCATCTCCATCGCTGGGACGTCTGGCAAGACGACGATCGCCTGGATGCTGAACAGCATCTTCAACAAGGCCGGATGGCCCGACGCCGCCTGGCTCTCGTCCGGCGTCTACGTCGAGGGAGAACAGCAGGATGGCGAGCTCGGGCCATGGGCTCGCGTTCTCCTTGCCGCCCGTTATGGGGAGTTGCGGGTCGTCGTTCAGGAGATGGCCGCCGCGACTGTTGTCGCCGCAGGCCTTCCGAAGGACACATACCCCGTCGGTATCATGACAACGCTCTGCGGCAACAATGAGGCTTGCCTGTTATCTGAGGATGCGAGTCGGGAACGGCAGGCTATGCATATCGTCGTGGAATCGATGCGACCCGACGGCATGCTTGTTGTCAACGCCGACGATTACGATGTCAACGAGGTTGCATCGAAGGCACACTGCCTGGTGTTCCCCTATGCGCTCCACAACGACAACCCCGTCCTGCAGGCCCGCCTCAATGCGGGAGGGATCGGGTGCTGGATCCAGGACGGGCAAGTAGTCGTCGGTGACCGACACGAGTCCTCTCATGTCATCGATGTCGCCTCGGTCCCTGCTACATTGGGCGGCACGATGCTCTTCCAGGTTCAGAATCTCCTCGCCGCGACAGCGGCTGCTGTCGCGATCGGGATCGACCCGCTCATCATTGAGGCTGCACTGCTCTCGTTCACCACAGAACCCGATCTGCAGCCTGCTGCGGCAAATGTCTTCGCGTACAACGAAGCCACCGTCATTGCCGATGCGCCCGAGCTCGTCGCGACACTCAAGCAACTGGCGCGAGGCATTCGTCACATCCCCCACCGCCGGTCGCTTGTCGTCTGCGGGCGTCTGCCTCGATTGTCCGACACGGAGATCCACGAGGCAGGTCGCGTTATCGGTGGCATCGGTGGAATCATCCTCCTGCACGGTGAAACGGACGATGAGGCACGAATAGCGGCAATCAAGGCAGGAATAGCCACAGTCGCCGTGCCACCGATCGTGATCAATGTCGCGAATGAGGAGATGGCCGTCGATCAACTGCTCAATACAATCGGTACCGACGATCTCGCGCTTGTCCTTGTCGATGACGCCGAGGTGGCGCTTTCGCACCTCTGGCCCGCTCCGGCAATCAATCTCAGCTCGCGACGACGGGGGAGCAGCCACGGCAATCCCGAAGGCGCCCACAACTCATAACGTCCAGACGCATGCCGTGCGCCGGGACGCTACGCCGCGTCCGGTGACAGAGAATCATTGACCGATGGTCGGGGCAGCCTGACGGGTATTAGCGCTACTGGGATATGTCGTATGCGCGAGCGGCCAGCAGTCGCGTCGTGCTTATCGTCTCTCGCGTACAGCGACGGAGATGACACGCGCGCAGTCCCGCCCGAGGATGTCGCTCACAGCGCGGTCGAGATCTGGGCACCAATCGACGCGGAGGTTCGAGCGCAGATGGGTAACTTCTCGCGCGGTCTCGATCTCCAGCAGCACCTCGTCGTCTCCCGGAAAGTCACGGAGCAATCGCGCGAGCTGCTCCATTCGCCGCACGTCCTCATCCAGGTTATCGCTGCCCGCGAGGCGCAACCAGACAACTGTCGCCATCGCTGGCGGAGGCTCATCCGTCACTTCGTAGGGGCTGATATCTTCGGCGATAACCTGGACGCTGTCATTCCGTGAATCAGCGCGCCCGCGCACGACAAGGATCTGATCTTCGACACAGAGCGCGCCGAAGCGATCGAATGCTTCAGGAAAGAGCACAACCTCGACCGCTCCGGTGAGGTCTTCGAACTGGAGCACTGCCATCGTCCGATTCGTTCTCGTCGATAGCTTTCGAATCGCTGCAACAATGCCGAGCATGCGGATGTTCTGGCCGGCAGTCTCCGGATCGAGATCGGCGATCGGCTGATATTGCCGACCATGTGCCCGGGCGTCAGCTGTTATGTCAGTCAACGGGTGCTCGCTCAGATACGTGCCGAGGTATTCCTTCTCCCAGGCAAGCAACTGCTTTTTCGGTAGCGGATTCACGTCGATCTCCGTCGTTGCCGTCGGGGCAGCATCATCCAGGAATCCGCCGAAGAGATCCATCTGTCCACGGTCGCGCGCTCGTTGCGAACGCTGCGCCGACGCTATCGCTGTGTCAAGCCGCGCGAGCGCTGACGCGCGGCCGCCGAGGGTGTCAAGGGCTCCACCACGGATGAGGCTCTCGAACACTCGCTTGTTGAGAGAGCTGTGATCAACGGCCTCGCAAAGCGCCTCGAGCGATGCGAATCCACCAGCTTGTTCGTTACGAACCCGGCAGATCTCCTCGACCGCACCCTCGCCGACGTTCTTGATGACCGCAAGGCCGAATCGAATTGCCAGTCGCCCATCGTCGAGTGACTCGATGTTGAAGTTCACATCGCTGTGATTTATGTCGGGTCCAAGGATCTGAATCCCCAGCTTCGCGCACTCTGCCACCGCTGCCGCCACCCGGACGGCAGTGCCAGAGGGATGGCTCGGCGCTAGCCGCAGGACGGCCGTCATGTACTCGGCTGGGTAATTCGCCTTCAGGTACGCCGTCTGATAGGCGATCGTCCCATAACACACGGCATGCGCCTTGTTGAACGCGTAGCCGGCGAATGGCTCGATGAGGTCGAAGATCTTGTCGGCATCGGCCGGCGTGTAGCCTTTCTCGACCGCCCCAGAACGAAAGCGCTCGCGCTCCGCGCGCATCTTCTCCGGGATCTTCTTGCCCATCGCCTTCCTCATGATGTCGGCCTCGCCGAGGGTATATCCAGCGAAGCGCTGAGCAATCAGCAAGACCTGATCCTGATAGACAATGACCCCATACGTCTCGTCGAGGATCTCCGCCAGGTCGGGGTGTGGGTAGCGGATCTCCTGGGCGCCGTGCTTGGCCTGACAGAATGTCGAAATATGTTGCATCGGGCCCGGCCGGTAGAGCGCGACCAGGGCTGCAAGCTCGGCGACAGAGCCCGGCCGCAATTCCCGAATGGCCCGCCGCATGCCGGCGCTCTCTAGCTGGAAGACTCCGAACGTCTCGCCTTGCGCGAGCAGTTCATAGGTAACGCGATCGCCATCGGGTAGATCGTTCGGCTCAAGCAACTCACCACGCGTCTGCTTGATGATATCGACGGCATCGCCGAGAATCGTCAGGTTGGCAAGCCCGAGGAAATCCATCTTCAGCAGACCGATCGCCGCGACGTTCTCCATCGAGAACTGCGTCGTCGGCAGCGCGTTCTCGTCGCCGCGCGCCGGCCGCTGCAGAGGGACGTGCTCCACCAATGGCTCGGCGCTGATCACGACGCCTGCCGCATGTGTGCCAGCGTGTCGCGAGATCCCTTCCAGCTTCTGGGCGACCTCAATCATCCGGCGAACACGCTCGTCATCATCGAAGAGCGAACGGAGCTCGCTACTCTCGATCAATGCCCGCTCGAGTGTCATTCCCAATGTGGTGGGGATCAGCCGCGCGACTCGATCGACATCCACGGGAGCCCAGCCGAGCGCGCGGCCAACGTCGCGAACTGAGGCCTTCGCGCCCATGGTGCCGAAGGTGATGATCTGCGCGACCCGATCGTGGCCGTACTTCTGGGCCACGTAGTCGATGACTTCCTGGCGCCGGTTGTCGGCGAAGTCCATATCGATGTCCGGCATCTCGCGTCGCTCGATATTCAGGAAACGCTCGAAGACCAACCGATTGGCGATCGGATCGATATCAGTGATCCCCAGGGTGAAGAGGACGATGCTCGCCGCCGCCGATCCGCGTACCCCGAAGGGGATCCGGCGATCACGGGCGAATTGTGCGAAGTCGCGGACGATCAGCATATAGCTGGCAAACCCGGTCTGCTCGATCACCCACAGCTCATATTCGAGGCGCTGGCGAACCTCGTCAGTGAGAACCGGGTAGCGCGCCGCCAGACCGCCCCAGCACAGCTCGGCCAGGTGTTGTTGCGGCGTGAGCCCTTCGGGAATTCCAGGATCGGGCAGCAGAAGCCGGTCGAAGTCCAACGACAAGTTACAGCGTTCCGCGATGCGGATCGTGTTTTCGAGGGCTTCCGGAAGGTCACCGAACAGCTGTTCCATCTCCTGTGGCGACTTGAAGTACAGCTGATCCGAGTCCATCTTCATTCGTTTGGGATCGTCGAGAGTCGTGTTTGTCTGGATGCAGACCAGAAGATCCTGAGTAGCTGCATCTTCGCGGTTGACGTAGTGAACATCGTTGGTAGCGACCAGCGGCAGGTTCATTTTCCGCGCCAGATCGACGAGCTGGCGATTGACCCGCTGCTGCTCCGGCATGCCATGATCCTGCACTTCCAGATAGAAGTGATCTCGCCCGAATATCTCCGCGAGGGACCCCGCGAGCCTCTCGGCTTCAGTGTCACGGCCCTCGAGGTAGTTGTTGGCAATCGGACCGCCCAGGCAGGCGGAGGTACAGATCAACCCATCCCGCAGCTCGTTGAGCAGCTCGAGATCGATTCTCGGTCGGTAGTAGAACCCGTCAATGCTGGCCTTGCTGGATAGCTTCAATAGATTGCGGTATCCGCGCTCATTCTCAGCAAGGAGCAGCAGGTGATAGTTAGAACGGCTGTCTCGATCGCTCATCCTCTTCGGGGCGAGGTACGCCTCGACACCGACAATTGGGGCGAGATCGTGGCTTTTCGCGGCTCGATACCAGTCGAGAGCCCCATACATGACGCCGTGATCGGTCAGCGCGACGTGTCGCATACCGAACTCGACCGCTTTGGCCATGTAGTCGTCGATCCGCCCCAACCCATCGAGCAACGAAAATTCGGTATGTAGATGAAGGTGGGCAAACGACGACATCAGTCCCTCCAGCAGGGCTCGCGCTGTAGCGTCCGCGCCTACGGCCGGCCATGCTCACGCGCTGTACGTACAACGGGGTCAGGATACGCCAGGCGTCGCCCGTCGACAACCGACAGCGACGCCTCCGCGCCAGGCTCGAGGGCCGCTCATGCGGCAGCAATCACCGCGGCGTGTCCAGCGCCAACCGCGGCGGGATACGACGCTCGCTGGGCCTGTCGGACAAGCAGCGAGATCATTCGCCGCACATCATCGCGAACTTCATCGGGCACCGTGCCGTCCTGCAGCAGCCCGAGAACCTCGGAGAGGACAGGCTCGTCGGCGAAGAGGCTCTCAATTCGGCCCGGCATGAATCCCGCTGCGGCGAGTAGCGCGTCGCGCTCGCTTTCGCCAAGCGCCATCGCCTCAGCCAACTTCTGAACGGCGTCGCGCGTCGGCATGCGATTGCCACTCTCGAGACGACTGACATAGGAATGGTCGAAGCCGGCGGCCCCTGCCAGACGGCTCTGTGACAGTTTTCGTCGGTCGCGCAATTCACGCAGCAGCAACGCGAAACCAAGGATCGAAGGTTCGTGACCGCGTGCCCCTTGGAGGTCATCCATTTCGTGCTCCTCGCTCATCCATTTCGCACGGTGGCCCCGCCTCGCCCGAGGACCGTTGCCTGCGAACGAACACATCGTCCGTTCGTGTTGCATAGACTAACACGCAAGTGACAGGTGGTCAAGTGGTGAGGTGAGAATCCACAGGTGTCAACATCGCGCCATCAATGACACAGTATCGCGCCGTTGTCGTGGCGCGTTGTTCGGAGGCTCTGTGTCGGGCGGGCTGCTATAACTTCGCGGAGATACCCTGGCTGTTTCACCGATTCAGAAGGGAACGCCATGACGACGAACGACCGATCCGACTATGTCGCCGATCTCTCGGCGCGCGAGTTCAATCGAGGAATCGCCGACCCCGATGTCTTCTGCGGTGGCGGGAGCGTTGCCGCGCTCGCCTGCGCGGGCGCGGCAGCCAGCGCGTTGCTCGTGTTTCGCCTCAGCCATCGCCGGAAGTCAAACGCGCCGCGACGCGACGATATCGCAGCGTCGATCAACGACCTCGAAATGTTGATCGACAGCTTCTACGCTGCCGCCGACGATGACATCGCGTCGCTTCAGGAACTGCTTGCCGCGCAGCGCAACGCCAAAGCAACCGGCGACTGGACCACCTATTACTCCGCGCTCGAGCGCGCCGCGCTGGCGCCCATTCATATTGCCGAGCAGGTTGGGAAGCTTCTGAGCATCATCACCCTACACCTGCCCATCGCGACGCGCTTCACGGTCAGCGATCTCGGCGCGGCGGCGACGATCGCGGAAGGCGCGGCACGAGGCGCGCTTCTTACCGCGGAGGTAAACATCGTGCTCCTTGCCGAGAATCCCGAGTCGGCAGAACGCTCCGAGCAACTGCGCCAGCAATGGGATGACATCCATGCACGCGTGGTGGCGCACGCGGCCGAGATCGAACAAGCTACTCGGGAGGCAGTAATCGGAGGACAGAGGAAGGGTGGAGTCAGTTGACTGCACATGTGCTTGACGGTCGCCCCGTGTCACGTGCGCTACGGGAGCGAGCCGTTGACGAGTTACGGCGATTCCACAACAGTTACGCGACCACCCCCAGGCTGGCCATCATGCTGGTCGGCGCCGACCCCAGCGCGCGCGCTTACCTGAACGCAATCGTCAAAGCGGCGGATGGCATTTCCATGCCCACGACCATCGTCGAGCTGGAGAGCACGGTTAGCCAGAAAGCCTTGAATCGTCACGTGCTTGAGCTCAACGATCGCCCCGAGATCAACGGGGTTCTCATCCTCCAGCCGTTGCCGCCACACCTCTCACGTATCCAGGTGGCCGACTTACTTGACCCGCTGAAGGACATTGACGGCGTGACCACGTTCAATGCGGGGCGCCTCTTCCACGACGATCGCAATGTCCTGGCGCCGTCGACACCCGCCGGTGGCATGGCACTCCTCAAGCACTATCAGATCCCGATCGCAGGACGACTCGCGGTCGTGCTCGGGCGTAGCCCGGTAGTCGGCCGGCCGATGGCAGCGATGCTCCTCGCCGAGAACGCAACCGTCACAACCTGTCACTCGCGCACGCCAACCCCCGAACGATTCACTCGCGAAGCAGATATCGTCATCTCCGCCGTCGGACGCCCTGGAAGCCTGAGAGCGGATATGATCCGTCCCGGCGCAACCGTAATAGACTTCGGTGTGAACTTCGTTGATGGCAAGATGGTCGGTGACGCCGATGCGCCGGCGGTCGCGGAGATTGCAGGAGCCTTGACACCGGTTCCGGGCGGCACCGGCCGCGTCACTACGTCGGTCTTGTTGCGGAACACAATCAAGGCAGCCACGCTTCAATATCAACGAAACAGTGCTGGCGACAACTTGGTCGAACGAGTTACGGGCGAAAGGGGCTAGGATGCTGTCCGATATCGAAATCGCGCGTCAGGCGACGCTGAAGCCAATTACCGAGATCGCGGCCGATCTCGGCATTCACGATGACGACCTCGAGCTCTATGGACGTCACAAGGCGAAGATCAATCTGACTGCGCTGGACCGCCCGACCGATCGACCGCTCGGGAAATACGTCGTCTGCACGGCGATCACCCCGACTCCACTTGGCGAGGGCAAGACAACGACGACAGTCGGGCTTGGGCAGGCAATGGCGCACGTCGGGGCCAACGCCATCATCGCCGTCCGACAGGCATCACTCGGCCCTGTCTTCGGTATCAAGGGCGGGGCGGCCGGCGGCGGACACGCGCAAGTGATTCCGATGGAGGATCTCAATCTCCATCTGACTGGCGACTTCCATGCTGTCACTGCAGCCCATAATCTCTGCTCAGCGTTCCTCGACAATTCTCTGTTTCAGGGCAATCCGCTGGATATCGATCCATCAACGATTACCTGGCGGCGCGTTCTGGACGTCAACGATCGGGCGCTCCGGGAGATCGTGACGGGTCTCGGTGATGGCAATGGCGTCCCGCGCCAGACCGGATTCGACATCACAGCCGCTTCCGAAGTGATGGCGATCTTCGCGCTCGCGACCAGCCTCGACGATCTCCGCGAGCGCTTCAAGCGCATCATCGTCGGTCAATCGAAGGCCAAGAAACCCGTCACCGTCGAGCAGCTCGGGATCGCTGGCGCAATGACCGTGTTGATGAAGGACGCGATCAAGCCGAACCTGCTGCAAACACTCGAGAACACTCCCGCGCTCGTTCACGCAGGACCATTCGGCAACATCGCACATGGCAATTCGTCGGTTCTGGCCGATCAGATTGGCCTGCGCCTTGCCGACATTCTGATCACCGAGGCGGGATTTGGCGCCGACCTTGGCGCTGAAAAGAACTTCAACATCAAGTGCCGCGTCAGCGGATTGAAGCCAGATGCCGCTGTCCTCGTCGCAACGATTCGGGCGCTCAAGGCGCACAGCGGCCGGTTCAAGATCATCGCAGGGAAACCGTTGGACCCAGGACTGCGGACCGAGAACCTTGACGCCCTCGCTGCGGGAATCGGCAACCTGGTCAAGCAGATCGAGAACGTCCAGAAGTACGGCATTCCGGTCGTTGTGGCGATCAACCACTTCCCGGATGACACCGAAGCCGAAATCGAGCTCGTTCGGAAGGTATCGATGGAGGCTGGCGCATTCGATGTTGCAGTCAGCAAGGTCTTTGCCGAAGGAGGCGCCGGTGGCACGGATCTCGCGCGCGCAACATTGCGAGCGGCCGAGCACGGAAGCAACTTCCACCACCTCTACCCGCTCGACGCGCCGATCAAGTCGAAGATCGAGACCATCGCGAAGGAGATGTATGGCGCAGGATCGGTCAGTTACACGCCGGCGGCCAACCGGGCGATTCGCACCTACACGGCACTTGGTTATGACAATCTACCGATCTGCATGGCCAAGACACATCTCTCGCTGAGCGGGGATCCGCAACTGGTCGGCCGGCCAGAAGGGTTCGACCTGCTCATTCGGGAGGTGCGTGCTTCGGCAGGCGCGGGATTCATCTATCCCATCGCGGGCGAAATGCGAACGATGCCCGGCCTTGGCAAGTCACCAGGCGGGCTCAAGGTCGACATCAACGACGAAGGCGAGATCATCGGGCTGAACTAGTCTGGATAGAAACGAGCAGGCGGGATATGTCTCCCCACACTAAGCGGCAACGTCCCGGACCGGACGAAGCCGATTCCCGCTACGTCTATCACGAAGACCCCTCCGAGATGCGGACGGTCGTCTGGGCGTCGGTCTGGACGCTGTTCGCATTCAAGGTCGTAACATCGATTCTGATACTGATCGTCTTTCCGACTCTTGATGCGGTCGCCGTTGTCGTTGCGCTCTCGGTGCCATGGTTCATCGCGGCGCTGTTCTACTTCGGCGTTACCGGGCGCGTGCGAATGCGTCTCCTGCGTGTTCGCGCTCGCCGGCGCAAGCTCATCTACCAGGAATGGAATGTCGAGTAGCAGGCCTCGAACATGAAAAAAAGAACATCGCCCTCGCAAGTTCGTGCGAGGGCGATGTTCATCTCTCAACAGGCTGGGGAGCAGGGATTCGAACCCCAACTTTGTGATTCAGAGTCACACGTCCTACCGTTAGACGACTCCCCATCGTCTGACCACGACCACGAAGTATACGGTCGCCAACTCCTTCACGCAACGCCGACGAGTGCTACTACAGGCCGATCTGCCCTGGTTCCTTCAGCCACACGTGCCCGAGAGCCGACAGATCCGCTCGATCGACCAATCCCGGCTCTGTCGCCGTGATAAACACCTGGCCACCGACCGAGACTGCCGCGAGCAGCGATTCACGATGTGCCGGGTCGAGCTCTGAGAGCATATCGTCGAGCAACAGAATCGGCCTGAACCCGATTCTCGTCTCAGCCACTCCCAGCTCCGCGAGCTTCAGAGCGAGGACGACCAGGCGCTGCTGGCCGCGTGATCCGAACCGCGCAAGGGGTCGTCCATCCAGGAGAAACTCCAGATCATCGCGATGCGGACCGATCGACGTCACGCCTCGCGCCAGATCTGCGTGTCGCCCTCGCCGGAGCTGACTCTCGAAGAGCGTGCCCACTCGTTGCGCGCCGTCAAGCGCGTCGCCGCTCACGGTGTTCACGCTATCCCACCACGACTCCGCCGCTGTCAGCGTCGACGTATATCTGATCTGGAGTGTTCCTGAATCTGGTGATAGCTCGTGAAACCGCTGGCGGGCAAGATCATCCAGACTCCTGATCACCCCTGCCCGGGCCGCGATGATGTACGCACCGAGCGCAACCAGTTGTTCGTCCCAGTACGAGAACTGGTCATCACCCCCTGGCACAGAAGATCCCGGATCCTTCAGCAGGCTGTTGCGATGCGCCAGGATGCGCGCGTAGCGCGACAGATGTCCGAGATATCGACGATCAGTCTGTGACAGCATGATGTCGAGGAAACGTCGCCGCACTGACGGAGAGCCGAGCACCAGATCGAGATCATCGGGAGCAAACGATACCGTCGGCACGATCCCAACAACATCGGCGGCTCGTCGGGATCGATTCGCGACCTTCAGTAGCTTCTTCGTCCCCGATCGATGCTCACGTTGCTGAATGAAGACCTCGAGCACAGCTAACGCGTCGCCTCGAAGCACATGCGCCTCCACCCGCGTGTACGGTGGCACGCCGAGCTCGACTCCGCTCCGATGGGCGATCAGGTCTCCATCATTTGCGCCGCGTCTGGGTCGCGTTGTTGACAGCAGCTCGAGCGCTTCAAGGAGCGACGATTTTCCCGTGCCATTCGCTCCGACGATGCGGAGGCCGGCAGCCGGAACCTCGAGCCTTAACGACTCGTACACGCGGAACTGCTCGAGCTCCAGGCGCTGAACGGCGACTTGTTCAATCTCCGTCACTTGAGGAGCGCGGCTAATTCGCGCCGATGACCATCGGCATGATGACGTGGACAAAGTCCTCGGACTCAGCCGACTTGATCACCCCGGCACTGTTGGGGCCCTGAAGCTCAAAGGCAACCCGGGCGTCTCGGAGAACCGACAGCACGTCGTTCAGATAGCGACCGTTGAAGGCGATCTGCATTTCGCCGCCTTCCACTTGCGCGTCGATATCGTCGCGGTTGTCGCCGGTGTCCGCGGCTGTCCCGGTTACGGTGATCCGGCCGATATCCAGCGACTCGCTGGACGGCGCGATCTCCAGCTTGACAACGTCGTTGTTGCTACGAGCGAAGATCGTCGCGCGCCTGGTTGCATCAAGCAGGTCGTCCCGCTGGACTGTTGTGCGCGTGTTCCAGTCCCTCGGGATGATCTGGCTCAGGTCTGGGAATGTGCCGTCAATAAGTCGAGTTGTGATCCAGACGTCTTCGAGCGTCACCATGAGCTGGCTCTGGTTCGGCGTAACGGTGAGGGTAACGACATCCCCGGCATCCGCGAGGACGCGCGAGACCTCCTGAAACGACCGAGCCGGGACGATGATCGACAGATCCTGATCGACCGGTCGGCCGAGATTGACCTGCTGGACGGACATCCGAAACCCATCGGCCGCAGCGAGGGTGAGTCGTTCATCCCGCGCGGTGAGCTGCACGCCGGCCAGAACTGGCCGGCTATCGTCGGTTGCCGCCGCGAACACGACGCGAGAGATCGCGTCGCGAAACGCGCCCGGCTCCAGCGCCAGCGAGGCGCCGCCCTCGATCGCCCGCGCGATTGTCGGAAAATCCTCCGGGTCGGTGCCACGCACATGCGCCTGGGTAGCACGCTGCCGAACAGTGACCGTCAGTGGCCCCTGCTCCTGGCTCAGCTCCACCGTGTCGTCGTCGAGACTCGCGACAAACTCGCTGAGGACTCTCGCCTGAACCGTGATTCGCCCCGACTCGGTGACTTCCGCCGGGATACGACACGTTATTGCGAGATCCAGATTCGTCGCGGAGACCGTCAACGCATCCTCAGCGGCCTCGAGGAGATAGTTCCCGAGCACTGTGAGTGTGCTCTTCGACGCGACGGCGCGGCCGGCTATCGACAGCGCGCGGTGGAGGCTACCCTGTGAGCACGTTACCCGCACGAGACTCGCTCCTTGGTGTCCGTACACTCGAATTGAGCCGCATTATAGCACAGCGCCCCGGCCTCGCCGTGATTGTCAGAACCGACCCATCTTCTGATATCCACAGTTCCGAGGGTACTTGACTCGCGGACAAGTCCCGTATATCATGCATTCAGAACATACGTTCTAGGCGGACGCCAGATTGATGATTGAAACGGAGAGCAGACGGTGAGCGAGCAGTCCGCATTCGACCCCACCCGCTATTTGACGAAGATCAGCGGGCGCGACTACCTCGAAGTGAAGTGGAGACTCGTCTGGCTGCGGTCGACCCATCCAGAAGCGCAGATCGAGACAGCGCTCGTTGAGCACCGCGATGATGCTGCCATCTTCCGCGCGCGGGTGATCCTGCCAGGGGGCGCATCTGCCACCGGATGGGGCAGCGAGCGCGCCGGCGACTTCGCTGACTATCTTGAGAAGGCAGAGACGAAGGCGCTCGGTCGGGCACTCGCGGCAGTTGGTTTCGGCACGCAGTTCTGCTGGGACTTCGACTTTGGCGTGGAACAGCAACGTGTCGTGGATTCCCCGGTCGATATCCGCGCGGCCCGCGACGGTGACCCATCAACCAATGGCGCTCGCCTTGCTGCGACGGACCGCCAACTCCACTACCTCCAGACTATTGCGCGCCAGGCTGGTATCACCAGCGACGGACTTGAAGAGCGAGCACAGCAGTCATTCGGCCAGGTTGTTGCCGAGCTGAGCCGTCGAGATATCTCGCAACTGATCGAGCTACTCCAAGCCGAGCGGGCGGCTTCCTGATTCACCGGGACTGGCCAGGAAGGACTGAACAATGTCGGCGATGCCAACCATGATCATCGAGACGAACGAAGACACTGAGCACTTGCTGGCCTACCTTCGTGAGATCGAAGCCCGCCTCGAGGACGGGTATCGGATGATCGACAGCGGTCTCGAAGAAGGTCAGGACGTGACACGTTGGGAACGTCACTGGCTCAAGCTGCTCAACGATTACGAGCGTGTTTACGACGCGCTCGTCGCGTAGTCACCCGGCTATCTTCGGCGCGCTGTCCAACGGACCCGGCAATGCGTCGGGTCCGTTCGCCATCCGACCCACAATCGACCACGACCAAGCGTTCTGCTACCATCCGGTCGCGTGAATTCGTCGTGAACGACAGGCAAAAGAGGCAATGAACGACGCGGCAAACACCACCGGCTACGATCTCGCGGCAACCCGGTCGGCGCTTCCGATACTGGATGACTGGACCTACCTCAACACCGGCACTGTAGGGATCATGGCCGAGCCAGTGCTTGCCCGGCATCTCGCGTACATTGTCGACCACGAGCGCGGTGGGCACGCCACGCAGGCACGAGCAGTAGAGGGGTACGAACGCGCTCGTCGAACGCTCGCGTCGTTCCTCAGTGTCGAGCCATCCGACGTCGCTCTTAATCGAAACGCGACTGATGGAATCAACTGGATTGCCGCCCGCTTTCCGCTTGTGGCCGGTGATGAGGTCATTACCTCCACCGAAGAGCATCCGGCAATGATCTATCCATGGCTGGCAGCCTGCGAGCGTGCCGAGGCCCGGTTGCGATTTACGCAGTTGAGCTCCGACCCGGACGCACTCCTTGCCAATATCCACGCCGTCCTCAGCAACCGAACCCGGGTGGTTGCAATCAGCCACGTCTCATGCGAGACCGGAACGAGAGTGCCAGTCGAACGAATCCGCGACCTCGTCGGGCCGGATGTCGTCATTCTGATCGACGCATCGCAGTCCGTCGGACAATTCCCGATCGACATTCCTGCGCTGCATGCCGATTTCGTCATTGGCAACGGCCATAAGTGGCTGGCCGGTCCGAAGGGAAGCGGCTTCGCCTGGTTCGATCCGGAGAAGATCGATCTCGTCCCGCCAGCCTATTTCGGCGACGGAGCGGTTGAGCCACAGTGGACACGGAGCTACTACCAGACCGATCCACCTCCCACGCTTCGTTTCGCGGGGGACGCCTCGCGTTTCGAGTACGGCACACGTGCCTGGCACACCTATGAAGCTCTCGCCGACGCGATCGAGTATCAGGCAACCCTCGGTTGGGACGCGATATTCAGTCACGTGAATACTATGTCGAGTCGAATGAAAGAAGCGCTGAACGAAACCCCTGGCATCGATGTCATCACGCCGGTCGAGTGGCACGACTCCTCAGGAATCGTCACCTTCACGATCGCCGGGATGAGCGGAATTGATATCAGCCAGGAGCTTTGGGATCGCGACAGGATCGCCCAGCGTCGCGTCGAGGAGCCGAGCGCAGTGCGCGTTTCCTGTACCTACTTCACCGATGATTCGGATATTACTCGGCTCGTTGAGGCAGTTGGCCGGATAGCCCGCGGTCGCTGAATACGCGCCCTTCATCCCAAACCACGAGGTTGTGCAGATCCAGCGTGGTGTTCCCGGGTATGCGTGTAAGGACCGAGATTCCGCAGTTCGCGAAACGAAACGAGTATCGAGCTCGCGCCGGCATGCCGAGCAGAACAGTCAACAGCACCGCCAACTGGCCGCCATGTCCGACGACCAGGACATTTGCGGACTCGTCATCGAGAAACCGATCGTCCAGCTTGTCCACGAACCTCGATGTCCGGCGGCGGAACTGCGCGAGGCTCTCGCCCGCCGGCAGCGACTGGCGACCACGATGGATCTCTCCACGTAGCCAGGCCTCCTCGAGCCTGTGCGGTCGCAACGTCTCTGCCGCATCCCGATAGGCGACTCCCTGCAGGACACCGTAGTTCATTTCCCGCAGGTCAGGGTCAAAGGCAACAGCGCGATCGCCCGCAAGAAGCTCGGCTGTCCGTGCCGCTCGCTGCAGGTCGCTGGAGAAAACAGCCGCGAACGCGATCGGCGCGAGATAGGCGCTGACCGCGCGAGCCTGCGAGACGCCGCGCTCGTTCAGCTCAATGTCCAGATGACCCTGGAACACGCCACTCGCATTCGACATCGTCTCGCCATGACGAATCAACCAGAGCCGCATGAAAGTCCCGACCATCCTGTCCCGTGTACTGCGCGAGCGGGCAGATGGTCACGGCCCTGCCCGCGCAGCGTTCGAGGTTTGTTTACTTGGTAACGATCTCGACGCTTTCCAGCGTCAGTGGTTCCTTCGGCGTCGACATTTCGCCGCTTCTGCTCGGCCCGACCGGTGCATTCGCGATCGCGTCAAGCGTGTCGAACCCGTCGATCAACTCACCGAAGATGGTGTAGTTCTTTGGCAGCGGGTTGTCCTGGTGCATGATGAAGAACTGGGAGCCGTTTGTGTTCGGTCCCGCGTTCGCCATCGCGACCGTTCCGCGCACGTAGTCGCGGGTGACCGGCTCGTCGGCGAATCGATAGCCAGGACCGCCGGCCCCGGTTCCCGTCGGATCACCGGTCTGGATCATGAATCCTTTGATGATCCGATGAAACGGCACGTTGGTGTAGTATCCCTGCTTGGCAAGGAAGACGAAATTATTGACTGTCTTCGGCGCATCACTCTCCAGCAGGTCGACCGTCATGTCGCCCTTGTTGGTGTGCAGAATCGCCTGATAGTCCTTGCCCTCCTCCAGCTGCATAGCTGGTGGGGAGCTCCATTGCTTGGGGTTGGACACTTGTCCTCCTGGTGTTTCGGTCGAATCACTGGCCGACGACGAGCTGCCGCTTGCGTTCGTCGATGCCGCGTCCGGGCCACCCCCGGAATTGCCACTATTGCCACACGCAACGAAAACCCCACTGGCGAGGATCAGCATGATCACAAGAGCAGTGCGCATACTAGTCCACCACCTGTGTTGTCTCGGTGCGCGTCAGGCCAAGTTGAGGAGCGATTGTCGCGATCCCGTCGATGACGTGCTGGATATGAACGTCGAAATCGACGCCCAGCTCTTCTGCGGTCGCGATCAACGTCTCACGGTGCACTGCCCGCGCGAAGGCCTTGTCCTTCATCTTCTTCCGGACGGCGCGAGGCGTCACCTCGTCGATCGACTTCGTCGGCCGGACGAGCGCAACCGCGGTGACAAAGCCGCTCATCTCATCTACCGCCGCCAGTGTTCGTTCCAGCGATGTCGCCCGCGGGACATCGAGGTGATCGGCGTGCGACAGAACCGACTGAACCACATGTTCGGGCACTCCATGCTCACGGAGAATAGGAGCGCCATCCTGAGGGTGCTGGTCGAGGGTCGGGTGCATTTCGAAGTCAAAATCGTGGATCAGCCCCACGAATCCCCAAAGATTCTCATCGGCGTCGAAGACACGGGCATACTCGCGCATGCACGCCTCGACGCCGAGGCAATGCCGTAGCAATGGCTCGTTGTGAACGTATTCGGTCAGCAGCGACCATGCGTTGTCGCGCGTTAGCTCCATCTCGGCCAATCCGCCGCGCCCTTCCTTTGCAGATCGGATCGTATCCCGCTGGGCGGGCCACCCGACATCCTACACGATCAGCATCGCATCGCCGAAGGAGTAGAAACGGTACTGCTCCGCGATCGCATGCTGATAAGCCTGACGCATCAACGCTTCCCCGGCGAATGAAGCCACGAGCAGGAGCAATGTCGTTCTCGGCAGGTGGAAGTTCGTCAGCATCAGATCGACCAATTGAAACGGCGTGCCCGGGGTGATGAACAGTCGCGTCTCTCCCGCCAGAGATCGGGCCGGACCACCCGCTAATACCGAGCTCGCGATTGTCTCCAACGTCCGCACCGATGTCGTCCCGACTGCCAGCACCCGACCGCCGGATACCCGTGTCTCCCGGATCATCTCAACCGTCGCGGCCGACATCGAGAAGATCTCCGCATGCATTTCGTGATCTCGCGCATCGACCGTCTTGATTGGCTGAAACGTCCCAAGACCAACATGGAGTGTGATCGGAGCTACCTGGACGCCCCGTGACCGACATCGCTCCAGAAGATCGACCGTGAAGTGCATGCCGGCGGTCGGCGCCGCCGCCGAACCCGGATCCCGAGCGTAGACCGTCTGGTAGCGTTCCGGGTCGTCGAGGCGGTCGTGGATGTACGGCGGCAGTGGCACGTGACCGTGGCGCTCGATCGCCTCTTCGTCGTCGAACCGCACCAACACCTGCTCCGCATCGCGACCCACGACGTCGACTCCGTCGTTAGTAACCTCGTCTTGTGAATCCAGCAACTCGAGGCGCTCTCCCGCTCGCAGCCGCCGTGCCGGGCGACCCATGGCCCGCCAGACTCCATCAGCGTTGCGGTCGAGCAACAAGAGCTCGACGCGACCGCCGCTCAGCCTGCGAGCGAACAGCCGTGCCGGCAACACCCGCGTGTCGTTGACGACGATCAGATCGCCCGGGTTCAGCAGATCGGGAAGATCACGAAAGGTCCGGTCGGAGAGCGCGCCGGAAGAACGATCTACGAGCAGAAGTCGCGCTGCGTCACGCGGCTCAACCGGCTGCTGGGCAATCAGATCTGGTGGAAGCTTGTAATCGAACCAGTTGAGCGGGATCGCGGAATCGGTCACTCGTTGTCCGGTTCGCGACTGAACAGCAATGCCTGCCGAGCGTCATCCGACAGTGTCGGAGCAGGCAGGCCCAGGTGAAGATAGGCGTGTCTTGTTGCTACCCGGCCGCGTGGCGTGCGCTGAAGAAATCCAAGCTGAATCAGGTACGGTTCATAGACATCCATAATTGTGTCGGTCTCTTCGCTTGTCGCCGCCGCCAGTGTGTCAACGCCAACCGGCCCGCCATCAAACTTCTCAATGATCGCCAGCAGGATGCGCCGGTCGACGTCATCGAGACCCAGTTGGTCGACATCAAGCAACGACATCGCGTCGCGCGCCACCTCCTCGGTGATCACGCCGGATGCGCGAACCTGCGCGAAATCACGAACCCGCTTCAGCAGCCGGTTCGCGACGCGCGGGGTCCCACGTGATCGCCTGGCGATCTCGGTGGCGCCGTCTCCGAGAATCTCAACGTCCAGAATCCTGGCAGAACGCGTGACGATCTGCGTCATCGCCCTGTCGTCGTAGAAATCCAGGCGGAACACACTGCCAAAACGATCGCGCAGCGGACTGGTGAGCAGCGCAAGCCGTGTCGTCGCGCCGACGAGTGTGAATCGCGGCAGGTTCAGTCGCATCGACCGCGCGCCTGGACCCTTACCGATGATGATATCGACCGCGAAATCTTCCATCGCCGGATAGAGGACCTCTTCGACCGTACGGTTCAGCCGATGGATCTCGTCGATGAACAACACGTCACCGGCCTTGATGTTGGTGAGGATCGAGACAAGATCTCCAGCGCGCTCGATGGCCGGCCCGGAGGTTATCTTGACACCCACGCCCATCTCGGCGGCGATGATATTCGACAGAGTCGTCTTGCCGAGCCCGGGTGGGCCGTAGAGGAGGACATGATCCAGTGGCTCGCCACGAGCCAACGCCGCCTCGATGAAGATCGAGAGCGTGTCCTTGACCTTGTCCTGGCCGATGTAGTCCGCCAGACGCCTGGGTCGCAGGCTCGTCTCAATAGCCGCGTCCTCGTCGCGATGCTTCCCCGAAACGACACGGCCCGTCATAGAATAATGCCCGTCCTGCGCTGCTCCACATTCACATGGAGAGTATAGCAAACGGCGACGAACACTTGTTCTATTTTGCTGCCTCTATCAACATGATCGGGATCCCATCCTCGATTGGATAGCGCCGGCCGCAGCCTTCGCAGATCAACTCTTCGTCCTCCAGGCGCACTCTCGCCTTGCAGGCGGGGCAAGCGAGGATCTCCAGCAGTTCGGTACGAATCAGCGAGGTGTCTGTCATCCTCGGATCCACCTTTCGCTCGTCGCGGAGCCGATCTAACCGCAGCGCCACCATCGCTGCGGACACAGATTGGATCGTATCATCGCGATCGTCAATCCCCAGCCATGTCATCGCCCGCGCAACATCCCGGTCGACAGCCGAGGGCGGGTCGATCGCCCGCGCTGTCGTGGGACTGCCACGCTCAGTCACCACCGGTGGCTCGAACGACGTGATATCGGCTACAGGCGCGAAATCGAGCCCGAACGCGAGATGGATCGCATCGCGGTATCCAGCCGCCATTCGGCCGACGCCGTGCTCTGCCTCGATGAATCGCCGTGCAGCATTTCCAGCAGACTGACGCAACTCGTCGTTTCCATACAGCAGAAGGAGTAGCTCTGCCACCAGCTCATCTTCGAATGGACCGACATCGACCGGCAGCACTGCGTCGGATGGGTACTCAACTGTCGATGCATCCCGGGTCACAAGCACTGGCCGGCCAGCGCCCATCAGCCGCAAGAGGCTCGCTGATGTCTCCCCTGCGCTGGGGAATCTCAGGTTGACACAGACGTCGGATGCTCGCGCAACCAATCGCGCGACGTCATCGCCGACGTAACCCAACAATCGAACCTGATCGCTGACGCCATAGGCGTGAGCCTGTCGCGCGAGGTCGATCCCAGGCGCCGATGATCCGGCGATGACCAGAATCAGCTCCGGAATCCGATGCCGCAGCATCCGAACCGCGCGCAACACCACCGGTAGCCGCTTGAATGGATTCACATGAGTGACGGAGGCGACGACAAACGCGCTATCGGGAATTTCAAGCAACCGACGCGCTGCCGCCTGATCTGTCAGGTCAGGCAGCGGGATACCCATCGGGACACGAACGATCGCCGCATCCGGACATCGCCCCAGCAACTTGTCCCGTGCGTAGTCAGAATGGACGACGACCAGGCGCGAACCGGCAACGATATCCTCGACCAGCGGGAAGTCGTTCAGATCCACGATCTTTCCGGCTGCTGCGTCAAGCGCGGCGCGTTCTCCGTCATCTCCATAGAGCATGCGCATCAGCCGCCGATAGTCGCCGGCTCCGCGGCCGCGCAACATCGACGCCAATCGCCCGTGGTGCAGGACGGTATCGTGGAGAACAGCGACGCCCGGCCGGCGAAGGGAAGCCTCGAATGCGATACGGTGAAAGCCGCTGTTGCCGAGTTGGTACACCGTTGGAAGATCGGCAAGACGCCCTGCACGACGCATCGTGGCCACATCGATTGTCGACCATGGCCCCCGGTCCATCGATCCACGCTCGGCGACGACACGAACCTGCCAACGTCCATCCAGCGCCCCCAGGAGGTCGCGGCTGTATTGCGCGATGCCGGTTTGAAGCGGCGGGAGCGGCGTTACCATCTGGAGCACTGGGTCGCCCGGCCTGCCGCTCATCCTGCTAACGCCTCGATGACAGCGTCCCACGACAGCGCCGCAACCCGATCCGGCCCATGTCCCCCGAGCTGTCGGGCGATGCGCTCGTCCCCGACCGCGCGGATCGATTCGGCTAGAGATGTCGGGTCGGCGTTGGTGACAAAGCCATCGACGCGATGATCGACAAATTCGAGGACCCCACCCGCGTCGTCAGTCGTCAGAACGGGCTTGGCCGCGCTTAACGCTTCGACGGTCGTGTACCCGTAATCCTCATCGACCGGAGCGTAGTAAACAGCACGACAGGTGTTGTAGAGCTCGCGGAGCCGGTCATCCGATATCCGACCCAGGAAGTCGACGCGGTCGGCAACTCCTGTCCTCTCGGCGAGCATTCGCAGTGATGCCGCATCCGGTCCGTCGCCGACAACAACGAGGCGCAACGCCGATCGTGACTCAGCCAGCGCCTGGATCGCGAGGTCGATACGCTTGCTGGCATCCAGACGTGCAACGCTCAGTACAAACGGATCGTAGCGCTCGGCTCGCAAACCGCTTCGCGGGACTGGCGGGTAGAGTGGCTGGGCGTCGATGCCACAGTAGCGACGAAGACGGCCGGCCACATTGCGGCTGATCGCGTATCGCGGTCGACATTCTCCGATGCCAGCGCGATCGATATCAACAACCCTCTCGCGCAGCGCCCGCGACCGGGTGTCGACGCCGAATTCACTGAATTGAGCGCCGAACAGATCATATGCCTGACGGTGTTGATGGATCAGCCAGAGCGCTTTGTTCGGATGCTCGACGGCCCATGTCGGATATTTCGTGCAGATGACACGGTCCACCGCGCGAGCGTTGAACGACGTGGCATCGAGCAACCGCCAGGCAAGCGCCGTGGTAAGCAGCTTCTCAGGAGGATTCCAGCCAAGCGGGAGCGCGACAATGTCTGCGGTATGCCCGTACTCGATCAACGCGTCGCGCAGACCCTCTACGAGCACTTCAGCCCCACCGCGAACGAACGGCACCTGGCTGTGAAGAATCAGGATATTCACGATGGGGTTGGCTCTCCATCACCGTCGCGCGATGACTGGGCCACAACGCGACGAAGTCGTTGATTCTCGAGCTCAAGCTCGAACAATGCTGCGACCGCCGCGTCGTTGAACGCGTTCTGTTGCTCGACGATCGGGTTGATATACCAGCGGAGCCCAATCCGGAGGACACGCTGGCCGAGCACGATGAACCGACCAACGACTGGCGCCGAAGATGTCAATCCCCAATGTCCGCTGACGGTCGCATGACGTTGGGCGCGCTCGATCGCCGCGGCAGCCGTCGTGTC